>NZ_JBLKKY010000021.1:0-63399 GCF_059438195.1 Paraconexibacter sp. | reverse complement strand
GCCGCGCTGGTCGAACCCGCCGGCGCACGTGGCGTCGGCGTCGACGAGCGGGCTGCCCGGCAGCGGGTGGAGCACGGGGGTCACGCCGCCGACGTCGCCGAGAGGGGCGAGCGCGGGGTCGGTCGCGCTGCGGTCGCCGGGCGCGCCGAGCCCGCAGCCGAGGCCCGCGTCGACGTTCGACCCGAGCGACGTGACGGCCGCGCCGGTGCACCCGCCGAGGGCGGTCGCGTGCACCTGGACGCCGGCGCCCGCCGACGTGTGGACGTCGGCGCCGCCGCCGAGCGCGCCCGCGACCGTCGACCGCGAGATCGCTGCCGCGCCGCTCTCGACCGCGATGCCGCCGCCGGCGGGTGCCGCGTTGCCGGTGATCGTCGAGCGCTCGACGAGGAGCGACGTCGTCGCGCCGATGACCCGGACGCCGCCGCCGCTCGCCGTCGCCGTGTTGCCGTGGATCGTCGTCGCGTCGAGCGCCACGGTCGCCCCGCCGGTCGCGTTGATCGCGCCGCCCTGCGCGGCGGTGTTCCCCGCGAACACCGAGCGCGTCGCGCGCAGCTCGTTCCCGCCGCCGAAGAGGAGCACGCCCGAGGCGTCGCGGCCACCGGTGACCGTCACCCCCGAGAGGCGCAGCGACGCGTCCTTCTCGACGAGGAAGACGCGGCCGTCGCCGCCCGAGACCTCCGCGATCGTCGTCGTCCGCGGGTCGGCGCCGACGACGTCCACCTGCTCGCCGATCGCGAGGATGAAGTCCTGGCCGGTGTTGACGTACGTGCCGGGCGCGAGGTGGACGGCGTCGCGGCCGGGGAGTCCCTTGGCGTCGAGGAGCGCCTGGCGGAGCGTGCAGGTCGGGCTGCCGGGCGAGCAGTCCCCGGCTCCGTCGGCGGTGCTCGTGACGGCGATGTCGGCGGCGGACGCCGACGCCGGGAGGGCGGCGGTCGCGGCGAGGGCGAGGAGGGCGGCGCGTGGGGTCATGTCTGCTCAACGGAGGACCCCGCGAAAGATGACGCGCGGGGTGCACGAGGTCCAGCAGACGGCCGGTCGCCGCGGCGAGCGCTGCCGCTCTCCCGATCCCTCAGTAGCTCCCCTCGAGCTCCCGGGAGCGGTCGAGAACCCGCAGGAAGTCCTCGTGGACCTCCATCCACACGTTGTGGACCGAGTCCACCGTGGGGTCCGTGAGGAACGCGGGCTCGCCCGCCTGCGCGCGACGAAAGGCCGCTCGCAGCCGCTCCTGGTAGCCGCCGAACCGGGCGATCTGCGCCGACGTGCGCCGCAGCGCGGGCTCGACCGTCTCGAGCAGCTGCCCGACCGAGCCGAGCAGCTCGTCCTGCCCGCCGCCGCCGTGCCCCTGCGCGAGGACGGACTTCATCCGTCCGTTGATCTCGAGGAACCGGTCGTAGACGCGCTCGAGCGCCTCCGTGTCGACGGCCTCGCGCTCGGCCGCGAGCGCCGCCTCGTGTCGCAGCCGGCCGGCGGCCGTCAGCATGAACCCCGAGGGGGTCGCGGTCGCGAGTCCGTCGTCGACGAGCGTCTCGACGTCGCCCGGGACCTCGGCGAGGCTGCCGCGGATCGCGAGCGCGTGCAGCGCGGCGGTCGCCTCCGCGGACAGCGGCTCGCCCTGGGGCAGCCCCCCGCCGGGGAGGATGCCGAGCCCCGTGAGGAAGACGCCGCCGAGGAGCTCCTGCGCCTCGCCGCCGACGAGCGCGGGGTAGGCCTTCTCGGTGAGCGGGGCGAGGTCGTCGAACCCGTCGGCGAGGAACTCGTCCCACACGCCGGCCCGCCGCGCGTAGGGCATGACGAAGTCGCGGCAGTAGACCCTCGCGCCGTTGCGGATCCGCTCGTCCCAGGACAGCGAACCGATCGAGGAGTAGAGATCGGTCATCGCGTCGTTGCAGCGGCCGACGATGCGCTCCATCTCGTCGGCCTCGAGCACCCGGACGTCCGACATCGGCGTGTCCCAGCGGTCGCGGGCGTAGACGACCGCCCCGCTGAGGTGCCTGAGGTAGTTGGCCGGCTTCGCGAACGTCGTCGCGATGTCGTTGATCGCGATCTCCTGCTCGCCGTCCGGGCGGAAGAACATCGCCTGGGTCACGCAGTGCGGCAGGTCGTCGACGACCGCGGCCCACTCGTACGTCGGCTCGTGGAGGAAGTGGTCACGGACGATCATGAACCCGCCGTCCTCGAGCGGATAGGGGCCCGTGTCGCAGAGCCCCGCGCGACAGTCGTAGTGGATGAGGAATCCGCAGAGCTCGGTCGTCGCGTTGAAGCGCCGGAACGCCTCGAGCGCCTCCGGTTCGTCGAGCCGGCGCTCCTCGTCGCGGAAGCGGTCGAGCCAGCTGCGGTCGAGGATCGGCGTCGTGTAGCCGCGTCCTGAGACGAACCCCGGTCCGCCGCCCCAGAGCCCGTGCTGGACCCGGCGCTGGAACTGGATGATCGTCGCGAGGTCGTCGAGACGGTCCTCCGGTGACTCGAGGCCCATCGTCGTCGCGATGCCTCGGCCGAGCAGCGGCGTCATGTGCGCCCAGTGGTGGACGTGGTTGACCTTCGTGCCGATCTCCCGCCGCGGGAGCCCACCGAGCTCGACGATCCCGTCGACGCCGATCGCCTCCTCGATGCGCCGGTACCACGACGCGTAGGTCGCCCAGCCCTGGACGAAGGAGACGGTCTCGTACTCCTGCCGGGGGATGAGGCCGGACTCGCCCTCGGTCTGGCGCGCCGCGATGAGGTCCCAGAGGTTCCAGCCGGCGTAGGTGAGGAAGTCGCCGATCTCGTCGGGCGACAGGTCGCGGCGGATGCTCGCCTCGTCGGTCTCGACGACCGCGGTGCGCAGCCGGCGGCGCAGGACGCGGTCCCCGGCCGCCCCGCCCGGGATCTCGCCGTTGTAGGCCGCCATCAGCCGGGCGACCATCTCGGCCTGCGCGGCGGCCTCGGGGTCCTCGGCGGGGGCCGCCGCCTCCCCCTCGACGATCGGCGCGCCGTCCTCGACGCTCACGCGCCCCTGCGGCCAGCTCGTGGCGTCGACGCGGACGCACACGCCGTCGGCGGGGATGACCTCGCCGCGGGCGCTGCGGACGCCCTCCGAGAACGCCACGGACATGAGGCAGGGGATCCCGTACTCGCGGGCGAGGATGCCGAGATGGCTCTCCGGCGAGCCCTGCAGGGTCATCACCGCACGGACGCCGGCCGTGAGCGCGGGGGTGAGGAAGGTCGTCGTCCCGCCGCGGGCGAGGACGATCCACTCCGACGCATCGTCGCGGCCGACGAACTCGAGGACCGCCTCCGGCGAGTCGAGCCACACCACGGGCCCTTCGACGATCTCGTCGTGTTCGAAGACCGTGAGACCCGTCCCGGCCTCGTGGAATCCATCGGTCGCCATGTCGCCTCTCCTGTCGCTGCCGGCCTGTGGCGAGACGCTAGATCGCCGGCGTGCGTGGGTGCGTGCCACCCCCGGGGGACTTCGGGCCCTCGCGGGGAGCATCTCGCCGCCGATAGGGTCGCCGACATGCCCGCTCCGAGCGACGACCTCCGCCATCAGCTGCGACAGGAGCCGCACGCGCGCGAGAGCCTGTTCTACGGGACGGTGCTCCCGGAGCAGGGCCTCATGGTCTTCCTCTACACGTGGGTGAGCGGCGAGGATCTGGCAGGCGCGCTCGCGACCGTCGTCGACGGGGACGGCACGCGGCTCCTCTCGGCGACCGACGGCGTCCCGGCGGGAGGCGCCGACTTCGACGACTGGTCGGTCGGCGGTCTCACCCTTCGCCATGCGCCGCTCATGGAGCGCGCGGAGCTGCGCTTCGCCGAGGGTGAGAACCTCATCGAGCTCGTGTTCGAGGGCGCACACGACCCCTTCTCCTACCTCGACAACGAGGACCCGTGCCCCTCGTTCGTCGCCGACGACCGCTTCGAGCAGTCCTGCCGGGTGAGGGGGCGACTCGTCGTCGGCGGCGAGGAGATCCCGGTCGATGCGCACGGCCATCGCGACCACTCCTGGGGTACGCGCGACTGGGGCGCGATCCAGGACTGGAAGTGGTGCAGCGGGTGGACTGCCGACGGGCGCAGCTCCTTCAACGTGATGCTCATGCACGGACGCGGCACGACGACGACGCACGGGTACGTCGTCCGCGACGGGACGCTCGCTCCGGCGCAGCGCGTCCGCGCCGACGTGCGGTACGACGACGCCTTCCTGCAGACCGACGCGGACCTCGAGATCGAGGACGCCGCCGGTCGGACCACCGCCGTGTCGGCCCGGCGGTTCGCTCTCTTCGCCTTCGACGCGGGGTCCGCGTCGCTCCGCGAGGCCGGCTGCGCGGGGAGGATCGACGGGGCCGAGGCGGCGGTCCACCTCGAGTGCGGCTGGGACAAGGCCTACGCCGAGCGCCAGGTGCGCAGCGCCGGTCGCGCGTCGGTGTGACCGCACGGCTGCACCCGACGCGCTGAGCGACCAGCTCGGCACAGGACGCGTCGGCGAACGAGCGAGCCGTCACACGCCACGCACGCGCGGTCGGTGACAGCTGGTCCCGACGCGCGTCCACAGCGCGAGGTGATCGCGCAGAGCGATCACTGGCGTGCAGCTTCGAACTATGCACCTGCTTTCAGTGTTTCGTGCCCCGAGGGGGGGGGCGCGATACCCCGATGGTGAGGCGCGACCGCCGCCGAGCGCGGGCGAACATGCACATCGCCGCACCGGGGAGGAGGCGATCGCCGCCGCCGCCCGTCCGGCGAGGGAGAGAGATGAGCACGACGACGACGACCGGACCGCGGACGGCTCCGCGGCCCTCGGGCGCTCCGCCCGAGCCCATCACGACGCGCACGCCGACGGCGCGGATCGCCGATTCGATCGCCGGGTTCTTCGAGCAGGTCGCGGCGATGATGATCCTCACCGGGAAGGCATCGGTCGCGACCTTCTCGCCGCCCTACTCGTGGCGCGACGAGTTCATCGAGGAGTCGTGGCTCGTGCTGCGGCGCTGCATCGTCCCCGTCGTCATCTCGACGCTCGCGTTCGGCTACGGCGCCCCCGGCCTCCAGGCGTCGAACATCACCTCGATCTTCGGGACCATCGATCGCCAGGGCGCGTTCTTCGTCATGGCATCGGTGCGCGAGCTCGCCGGCTGGATCACCGGCATGGTCGTCGCCGGCGTCGCCGGCGCAGCCGTCTGCGCCGACCTCGGCGCCCGCAAGGTCCGGGAGGAGCTCGACGCGCTCGCGACCCTGGGCCTCGACCCGGTGCGGGAGATCGTCACGCCTCGCTTCCTCGCGCTGGGGATCGTGACGCCGTTCCTCAACATCATCGCGCTCACCGTCGCGATCCTCGGCGGCGCGATCTGCACGGTCCTCATCTGGCAGGAGACGCTCGCGGGGTACTTCGCGACGTTCACCTCGAACTTCACCTTCCCCGATCTCTTCGGGGCGGTCCTCAAGACGACGGCGTTCGGGTTCATCATCGCGATCGCCTGCTGCTACAAGGGCCTCAACGTGAGCGGCGGCGCTCAGGGCGTCGGCCGCGGGGTCAATCAGGCCGTCGTCATCGCGTTCTGCGGGATCTGGGCCTTCAACAACCTGTTCACCGCGATCCTCCTCGCCGCGTTCCCGGAGACCGGGAACCTCCACTGAGGTCCGAGGAAGGAGCCGACGACTCATGGAAGCAGCAACGAGCCGGGACCACCAGCTTCGCGGCGTCTACGGCGGGCCCCCCGCGGGCGAGCGTCTCGCCACGGGCTTCGTCGCACCGGTCCGCCGCTATCTGGACGAGGCCTCGGAGCTCGGCGTCTTCACCTTCCGCGCGCTGCGCGCGACGAGCGGCGTCTGGCGCTACTCCGCGGAGATCCTCCGGCAGGCGGGGATCCTCATCACCGGCACGTCCGCGGTCGTCATCTTCATGGCGCTGATGATGGGCGTCCTCTGCGGGACGGAGGCGAACTACGTCCTGCGCGGCTACGGCGCGACCGTCTACTCCGGCGTGTTCACGTCGTACTGCGGGCGCGAGATGGTGCCGCACATCTTCGGCTACATCTTCGCCGCGAAGGTCGGGTGCGGCCTCGCCGCCGAGATCGGCGCGATGCGCATCCAGGACGAGATCGACGCGATGGAGTCGATGGGCCTCGACCCGATGACCTACGTCGTCGCGACGCGACTCGTGGCCGTCGTCATCTGCCTGCCGGCGTTCTTCTTCCTCGTCACCGGCTTCTACTACCTCGGCAACTACATCATGCTCATCCTGCAGATCCGGGAGGTCTCGCAGGGCGGATGGGAGACGGTCCACTGGAGCTTCACCGGGCCAGGGGATCAGATCGCCGGCTTCTTCCGATTGAGCACGGTCGGGATCATGATCGCGATCATCGGGATGTTCTACGGCTACCGGGCCCGGGGCGGACCCGTGGGCGTGGGCACGGCGACGGCGCGGTCGATGATCCTCAACCTCGTCCTCCTCCACGTCGTCCTCATGGGCCTCACCGCGCTCATCTGGGGTGCGGCGCCGAACGCTCCGGTCGGAGGCTGAGCATGCGGAGCGCGGATTCGATCTCCGGCCCGCGGCGCGCCGTCGGGCTCCTCCTCGACTACCCGTGGGCGGTCGTCGGCCTCGTCGTCGTCGTCGTGTTCATGATCTGGGTGGTCGGCACGCGGACCGCCTCGCACGAGGTGCGCGCGGTGTTCACCGAGGCGCCGAGCATGTACAAGGGCCTCGACGTCCGGATGGCCGGCATGGACGTCGGGAAGATCCACGACGTCGCTCACGAGGAGGGCCATGCCGTCCTCACGCTCGGCATCGACGACGACGCGTGGCCTCTGAGCGAGGGCACGACCGCGCGCATGCGGTTCGGGACGACGGTCGGCAACGCGACCCGCTACGTCGAGCTCGTCCCGGGGCCCGACGATGCGTCGCCGCTCCCGGAGAACGGGATCATCGCGAACGAGGACACGGTCGAGGCCGTCGAGTTCGATCAGGTCTTCGACATGCTCGACCGCGAGACCCGCGCGAACGCCCAGGGCCTCGCCGCGGGATCCGCCGAGATCTTCAGCACCCGCGACGACGAGCTCTCGAAGGCGATCCGCGACACGGCGCCGGGACTCGACGCCGTCGGCGGCCTCGCGAACGAGCTGGTGCGCGACGAGAGGGCGCTCGTGTCGATGGTCCTCAACGCCCAGCGGGTCACGGGCGAGCTCGCCGAGCGTGACGCGCGGATCCGGCAGCTCGTCTCGGGGGCCGCGACGACCTTCGACGCCTTCGCGTCTGACGCGGGCGGCGTGGAGAGCTCTCTCGAGCGCGTCGGTCCCGCCCTCGACGAGACGCGCACGACGCTCCGGCGCCTCGACGAGAGCATCGGCGGCCTCGACGCGCTCGTCGCCGACCTCGCTCCCGGGGCCGACGCCCTCGGACCCCTCGGCCGCGACCTGCGGCCCGCGCTCGCCGGGCTGCGTGACGTCGTGCCCTCCGCGGTCTCGACCTTCCGGACGGCGCGCAAGGCGGCCCCCGACATCACGAAGCTGCTCTCCGACGGCAGCGCGTTCGCCCCGGTCGCCGCGCCGGTCCTCGAGAAGCTCGCCCCGATGGTCGGGTGCATCCGGCCCTACGCGCCCGAGATCGCGGGCCTGCTCTCCACCTGGACGAGCTGGCCGAAGGGCTACGACGGGGACGGCACGATCGGCCGGGTCTGGGCGAACTTCGGGAACATCCCCGTGAGCTCCACTCCGGTCATCGATCCGCAGCAGCAGCAGCAGCTCACCGGGCAGGGGTATGCCCTCGTCCGCCCACCCGGCTACAACGCCGGCAAGCCGTGGTTCCTTCCCGAGTGCGGGATCACCGAGAAGGGCCTCACCGCGTCCGCGGACCCGGACGCGAACGGAGGGACCCCCTGATGCGCCGATACATCACCGGCTACCTGCCGGTCATCGTCGTCGCCGCCGCCGCGCTCGCCGGCGCCGTCGCGATCGCCACGAAGGTGATCGGCGACAGCGGCAAGTACGTCGTGTACGCGACGTTCGACGACGCGGGCGGCATCCTCAAGAACTACACCGTCAAGGTCGGCAACGTCGCCGCCGGCACGATCGAGGAGATCACGGTCGACGAGAACGACGACGCGCGTGTGCGCATGGAGCTCGACGACGGAGTCGGACCGATCGGCGCGGGCGCGACCGCGAACGTCCGTCCGGCGAACCTGCTCGGCGAGAAGTACGTCGACCTCGACCTCGGGGACAGCGATCGGCCGCTGCCGTCCGAGAGCGTGATCCCCGAGAAGCGCACCGGAGTTCCCGTCGAGCTCGACGACGTCCTCAACACGCTCGATCCCGACACACGCACCGGCCTGCGCCTCCTCATCAGCGAAGCCGGCGTCGCGATGGCGGGCCGGGGCGCGGACTTCAACGCCGTCCTCGAGGACCTGCCGCCGGCGCTCGACGAGGCGCGCAAGGTCATCCGCGAGGTCGCCGACGAGAACGAGGCCCTCGAGTCGCTCGTCGTGCGCGGCGATCGCGTCATCGCCTCGATGCACGAGCGGCGCGACGACCTCGGCGAGTTCGTCGAGAGCACCGCGGGCGCGCTCGAGACCGTCGCCGCGCGCCGGGAGGATCTCGGCGAGGCCGTCCGGACCGCCCCCGCCGCGCTCGCGCGCCTCGGCGCCACGCTCGACGACCTGCGAGTCGCCGCGGACCGCCTCACTCCGGCCAGCCGCGACCTCCGCCGCAGCTCGCCGGCTCTCGCGTCGACGCTCGAGCGGATCCCCGGCTTCGTCGACGACGCCGACGGCACGCTCGCCGCGGTCGAGCGCGTCGCCCCGTCGCTCACCTCCCTGGGTCGCCGCGGCACCCCCCTCGTCAAGAAGCTGCGCCCGACGGTCGGTCGTCTCGCGACCTTCGCGAGCGACACCCAGCCGTTCGTCGACGCTCTCGACGGCGGCAAGGGACTCATCGAGTTCTTCAACTTCGTCAACGGGTGGGCCGGGGTCATCGACAGCGAGGACAGCCTCGGCCACGTCTTCCGACTCCGCCTGACCTTCGACGAGACGCTCGTGTCGAGCGCGATCACGCGGTACATGGAGCGCATGGGGCTCGACGAGCCCGCGACGCGCAAGCGCCGCAAGCCGAAGTCGGGCGGCGAGGCCCCGGCCCCCGCGCCGTCGCGCCCCGACGCACCGCAGCCGGCGCCACCGGCTCCGCGGCCCTCGCTGCCGAAGACGGTCGAGACGCTCACCGAGGACCTGCTCGAGCAGCCGCAGAAGGCCCTCGACGACCTGCCGAAGAGCGTCGAGTCGATCGTCTCCGGCGTCCTCGGCGGGTCGGGCGGCAAGAAGTCCCCGCGGCCCGACGACGTGAACACGCTCTTCAACTACCTCCTGGGGCCATGAGAGAACGTCTGCGAGACCTCCTCCCCGTCGCCGTGCGCCCCGGCGCCCGTGCCGCCTCCGTCCGTCGCGGCCGAGGCTTCATGGTGACCCTCGGGGTCCTCGGCGTCGGCGCCATCGTCGTGATGGTCGCGATCGCCTACAACGCGCCCAACGCCGTCCCCGGGCGGGGCTACTACACGGTGTCCGCGACGTTCGCCGACGCCGACAACCTCACACCGCACTCGCAGGTCCGGATCGGAGGCAGCCTCGCCGGTCAGGTCCTCGACCCGCGCATCGACGACGACGGCAACGCCGTCGTGGACCTCCAGATGGATCCCGAGTTCGGGCCGCTGCTCTCGGACACGACCGTTGAGGTCCGTCCGCGCAGCGCGGTCGGCGTCCGCTATGTCGACATCACGCCGGGCCAGAAGGGCCGGCCGCTCGACGACGGCGCGGCCATCCCCGTCGAGCAGACGTCGGCGACGACGGCCCTCGACGAGGTGCTCGGGACCTTCGACGACGAGACGCGCGCCCGGGCCAAGCCCCTCCTGCGTGGCATGGGCCAGGGTCTCGCGGGGCGCGGCGAGGATCTCAACGAGGCGCTCGGCGCGGCCCCCGGAATGCTCGCCGACACCGAGGAGGTCCTCGGCGAGCTCGCGGACCGCGAGGGCGCGACACGCGGCTTCATCCGCGGCGGTGAGAGCGCCGCGAGCGCGGCGGACCCGGTGCGCCGAGAGCTCGGCGAGGCCTTCCGGCCGGGCGCCGAGGCGCTGCGGCCCTTCTCCGAGTCGCGCGACAGCGTCCAGGGCACGCTCGAGCAGGCTCCGAGCGCGCTGCGCGCCGTGCGCGACGACCTCGCCCCCGTCGACGCGCTCGCGGGGCAGCTCGCCCGGCTCTCCGGCGGCCTGCAGTCGACGCTGCGCCCCGCGCCCGTCGCGCTCCGCGAGACGAGCGCGCTCCTCGACGTCTCGCGCCCCGGGCTTCGCGCGGCCGAGAAGACCGTGGAGCTCGCCGGCGAGGCGGTCGACCCGACGCTCGAGCTGCTCCGCGCCGCGGACCGGGCGCTCCCGAACCTCGACACCCTCTTCGAGGAGGCCACGCCGCTCGTGAAGAAGCTCGGGCTCCACGGGTGCGACTTCGTCGCCTTCGGGGAGCGCTGGGGAAGCATGATGGCCTACGGCAGCGAGGCCGGCGGCGTCCTGCGCTTCAACGTCTCGTCGCCGACGCCCGAGACGTTCTACGGGACCGGCGAGTTCGCGAAGGACAACCAGCTCGGCGACATCCTCTACGCGAACACGTCGGAGGCCTACGCCCGGCCCTGCTCCCGGACCACGAAGGGAGGGAAGTAGCCATGGAGTGGCTGCGCAAGCGCTTCGAGCACGTCCCGGGAATCGACCGGCCGCGACCGGTCCGCAACGGGCTCCTCGTCACAGCTGTCTTCGTCTTCGCGATGACCTACATGCTCACGGGGGGCGGTTTCCTGCCGCTCCCGAAGGGCGGGCAGGTCATCACCGCCGAGTTCGACGCCGCGCCCAACATCGAGCTTCCGACCTCGGTCGTGCGCGTGAAGGGCGTCGACGTCGGGAAGATCGAGAGCGCCGAGCGTCACGCCGACGGGCGCGGCGTCACGGTGAAGATGCGGATCGATGACGAGCACGGCATCGACATCCGCGACGATGCCGAGGCGTCGATCTTCTGGCGGACGCTGCTCGGGTTCCAGTTCTACGTGGAGCTCGATCCCGGCTCGTCCCCGCGGCCTCTCGGCGACCAGGTCATCCCCCGCGACCGCACGACGAGCCAGGTCGAGCTCGACGAGGTGCTCGCGACGCTCGACACCCCGAGCCGGACCGGCATCCGGAGGATGATCGGCGCCTTCGACGAAGGCTTCGAGGACGAGGACGCGCTCGGCGGCGTGGTCGATCGCCTGTCGCCCGCGATGCGCGAGATCGGCCCCGGCCTCGGCGCGCTCCGCGGGCGCGGATCGGGCGATCTCAGCGCGACGGTCCGCTCGGTGAGCCGGCTCGCCGGCGTGCTCGCCCGCAGCGATGACGAGCTGGGCCGGCTCGTCGACGGCGCGTCGGGGAGCCTCGCGGCGACGGCCGCCCGGAGCGGTGATCTCCGCGCGATGCTCCGCGAGGCGCCGGCCGCCCTCGACGCGACCCGCGTGACGATGGCCCGGGTGCGGACGACGCTCGACGAGCTCGATCCGGTCGCCGCCGCGCTGCGCCCGGGCGTCGCACGCATCGACGAAGCGGCGGCCACGCTGCGCCCCGCCCTGCGCCGGCTCGACCCGGTTCTCGACGATGCGCGCCCGCTCCTCGGCGACCTGCGGCCGGCGCTCCGGCGCCTCGAGGCCGCCTCCGACGACGGCAGCGCCCTCCTCGAAGGGCTCATGCCGACGGTGACCCGCGCCGAGGACTCGATCCTGCCGTGGCTCGACACCGTCGACCCCGAGACGGAGATCAAGAACTTCCAGAGCGTCGGCCCGGTGGCGGCGACCGTCGCGAGCAGCGCGCAGCAGTTCGACGTGTTCGGACACACGCAGCGGTTCGACGCGGTGCGCTCGGGCCCGCGGGCCGCCGCGTTCGCGCCGTGCCATCTCGACTTCCCCGAGACGCTCGAGCTCGACTGCGCGGATCTGCAGCGCGTGCTCGGCGCGGCGCTCGGGATCCCGGCGGCGCCGCCCGACCCGGCGGTGACCCCGAACGACACGTCGTCGTCGCGCGAGGCCGCCGAGCAGCGGCCCGCGTCCAAGGCGCGCGATCGCGTGTCCGGCGCCGTCCTCGATGCCTTGTCCGACGTCCTCGGAGGGAGGTCCCGATGAGCGGTCGCTCGGCGCGCGCAAGCCGCCTCCTGCTCGAGATCCGCCGCTCGACGCGGCCGATGGTGTTCTTCGCCCTGTTCTGCATCGCGGGGGCGATCTGCGCGAGCGTGATCGCGAAGAACATGACGTTCGCCCGGCCGTGGGCGAGCTACGAGACGATCCGCGTCGCGGTGGACGACGCGAAGGGCGTCGCCGAGGGCAAGCACCAGGTCCGCGTCGCCGGCGTGCGTGCGGGCGTCGTGGACAGCGTCGACCTCGTGGACGGAGAGGCCGTCCTCACGCTGCGCATCGACGAGGAGTTCGCCCCGATCTACCGCGACATGCGCGCGCAGGTGCGACCGGTGACTCCCCTCCAGGACCTCTACGTCAACATCACGGATCGCGGGAGCGAGGCGGCGGGACGGGCGACCGAGGACGAGATCCTGCCCGCCGACAACATCATCACGCCGGTCGACATCTCGCGGGTGCTCGACACGTTCCAGGCCGACACCCGCGAGCGCTTGGGCATCCTCCTCGATGAGCTCGGGACGGCTCTCCCCGACGGCGGCGAGAAGCTGCGGACCGCGTTCGCCGAGGTCGCGCCGTTCCTCGACGTCGCCGAGGACGCGACGAAGGTCCTCGCCGAGCGCGAGCGCAACGTGCGCGACGTCGTCTCGAACTTCGGCGGGCTCGCCGATTCGCTCGCCCGCCGGGACGGCCAGCTCACGACGCTCGTGCGACGGGGCGACGAGGCGCTCGGCACCCTCGCCCGCGAGGACGATGCGCTGCGGGCCACGATCGGCCGGATCCCGCCGACGCTGCGGTCGATGCGGACGTCCTTCGCCAGCGTCCGGGCGCTCACGGAGGAGCTCGATCCGGCGCTGCGCGAGCTGGAGCCCGTCACCGGCGAGCTCGAGAAGGGCCTCCGCGGCCTCGAGCGGTTCGGGCGCGACGCCTCGCCCGCTCTCGAGCGGCTGCGGCCCGCGGTCAACGACCTGCGCCCTCTCGCCCGTCAGCTCGTGCCGACCTCCGACTCGCTCGAGGGCGCGTTCGGGACGCTGCGGCCTCAGGCGGCGCAGTACGACCGGCTCACGAAGCAGGTCGACGGCTGCAAGGACGTCCTCCAGAGCTTCCTGCACCACACGCTGTCGGTGTTCAAGTTCCAGGACAGCCTCGGCGCCTTCCCGCGCGCGGAGATGACGATCGACGTCGACGGGGCGACGGACGGCGAGGTGCCCGGCCTCAACACGCGGGCGCTCCCGCGGTGCACGGACAGCCTCACCGAGGGCGAGGGGTGATCGCATGAGGGTCCACAACAAGCTTCAGAAGGTCGGGGCGCTGCTCGGCTTCGCGGCGATCTGCTGCGCGATCTTCTACTTCCTCTACACGATGGCCGGGGGGCGGGGGCCGCTGCACGATCCGTACGAGATCAACGCGGTCGTCCCTGACGCGTTCAACCTCGTGCCGAACGCCGACGTGCGTCGCGACGGGGTGAAGGTCGGCCGGGTGACGGAGATCGTGCCCCGCGGCACGGATTCCTTCCTCACGCTCGAGATCGAGGAGGAGGACCAGGCTCCGATCTATCAGGACGCGACCATCCGGGTCCGGACGAAGACGCTCGTCGGAGAGAGCTATCTCGACATCGAGCCGGGCACGCCCGAGAGGGGAGAGCTGCCGGAGGGATCGGGGCTCCCACTCGCCGCCGCCGAGGAGGCGGTGCCGCTCGAGCGGATCCTCAGCGCCGTCACCCCTGAGACGCGGCGGGACCTGCAGACCACGATCCGCTCCGTCGGGGGTGCTCTCGACGGCCGGGGGGACGAGCTCAACCGCCTCGCGGGCGCCCTGCGCCCGACCATCGCGGACGGCGGGCGGCTCATGGAGGCTCTCGCTCCTCAGCGCCGTCAGCTCGCTGCTCTCGTCGACGAGTCCGGACGCGTCCTGGAGGCGTTCGGCGCACGGACGGACGATCTCCGGCGACTCATCACGTCCGGCAAGCGGACCGCGGAGATCGTCGCGGCCCGGGACGAGGAGCTCGGCGAGATGTTCGAGCAGCTCGAGCCGACGCTCGCCCAGGCCCGCGAGAGCGTCGACCGCCTCGGCGGCTTCTCGACGAGGGCGGTGCCGGTCGTCGCGAAGCTCGCGTCGGCGACCGACGACCTCGCCCCGGCGGTCCGCGATCTCGCGCCCGCCGCCAGGGACGGTCGCCGGCTCTTCGAGGAGCTCCCGCCGTTCCTCGAGGCCGCCGACCCGCTCCTCGAGGAGCTCGGGCCGGCGGCCACGGCGCTCGAGCGCGTCCTGCCCGCTCTCGACGCGGTCCTGCGTGAAGCGAACCCCGCGGTCGCCTATCTCCGTCCGTACGCGGGCGAGGTGGGGGCCTTCTTCAGCAACGTCGGCGGCGTCATCGACTCTCGCGACGCGCTCGGCGACATCGTTCGCGTCCATCCGATGATCGGCGACCGGCAGTTCACGAACTACCCGAAGGAGCTGAAGGAGCTCGTCGCCGCCTTCGAGGACGTCGGCGGCATGAGCCGCTTCATCGACCGCCGCGAGAACCCGTACCCGAAGCCGGGAAGCGCGAACGAGCCCGAGAACTTCGACGGGCAGTACCCGCGCGTCGGACCGGCCGGATAGCGTGCCCGGCGTGGAGCCGCGGTTTCCGTTCGTCCAGTTCGAGTTCTCTCACGACATCGGTCCGCCGGTCGGCCGCTACACGCTGCGGCCGGCCCTGCGGCCGGGCGAGACCGCGGCGGAGCCTCCGCCGCGGGAGGACGCGGCACCCGAGGAGGACCCGCGCCTCGGCACCTCCGACGTCCTCGTCGTCTCGCTCGAGCAGGCTCGGCCTGCGCAGGCGGGGCGCTGGTTCACGCGCGACCGCGCGAAGCTCGCCGACGAGGGGGAGCCGGCGCCCGTCCCGCTCCTCCTCGCCACGGTCATCCGCGCGACCGAGATGGTGCGGACGCGAGAGGAGGCGCGCAGCCTCTTCGCGACGGTGCGCGGGTCGGCGCAGGAGCGCGAGCGGCGCGTGGTCGAGGCTCTCGGCGACGTCAACCGGGCGATCGCCGCCTACCGCACGTGCGCTGCGGATCCGTACACCCGCGAGGTGACGCGGCGCGACCCGCGGGTGACGCGCGTCGGCATCGGCGCCGCGAAGGACGTCAAGCTCGGACGCTGGGAGGAGGCCGTCGTCGCGGAGCCGCCCGTCGCGCCTCGCGTCGGACGCGGCCTGCGTCTGCTGCCGACGCAGGGCATGGCGGCGGTGCTCGCCGGCCGCGCCCGCTGCTGCGAGGGGGAGGAGCTCGTCCTGCGCGCGGTCGTGGACGTGGAGAGCGGCCGCGCCCGCGCGGCCGCGATCAGCCTCGAGGGCGCGCATCGCCTCCTCGGCGCCGAGCTCGCCGACGAGGCGCTCCACGGGCACGCCTTGCGCTGCTGGGAGCGCTTCGCGGCAGCGCGCGAAGAGGTGACCCGCCTCGCGACCGCCGCCGCTCGCGAGCCGCTCGAGGAGGAGCAGGTCGCGCGGCTCCACGAGCTGGCCCAGGAGGCGGGCGAGCTCGTCGACGCCTGGCGCTACGAGAGCTGAGCGCTCTCAGGCGGGGACCGCGCCGCCGCTCAGCAGGCCGATGTTGTCGCTCGCGGTGCGGCACGCCGCATCGACGAGCGTCCCGATCTGCGGTCGCGTGTCGTCGGCGCGCCAGGCGATGCCGATCTCGCACGCGGGCGCTCCGTCGAGACGGACAGCCCGGACGAGCGGCCCTGATTCCCAGCGCGTCATCGAGGCGGGGATCGAGATGACCGTCGGCGTCATCGAGACCATGAGGAGGATCTCCGTGACGGTACGAGCACGCGGCGCGCGGTCGCGTGCGGTGGCGCGTCCGCGGAGGTCGTCCATGAGCCAGTAGCCGCCCCACTCGGGGGGTGCGTCGAGAGCGATCGTCTCCTCGTCGAGGACCTCGTCGACGTCCAGCTGGGTCGCATCGGCGAGGGGATGCCGAGCGTTGACGAGGAGCTCGCGCGCCTCGAGCGCGAGCGGGCTGATGACGAGCCGCCGGTCCTGGAGCATGCGGAGCGGGCCACGGACGATCGCGAGGTCGACGGTGCCGTTGAGGATCGGCGTCGTCTGGTCCTGGTAGCCGAGCTCCGTCGGGACGAGCGTCACGCCGGGAACGGCCTCGGAGCAGCTCTGGAGGATCGGGCCGGTGAGCTCGCCCGCGCTCACCGCTCCGGCGGCGAGACCGAGACGCAGCGTCGGCTGATCGTCGTAGCGACGTGCCCCGAGCTCGGCACGGACCCGCGCCGTGTGCTCGAGCATCTCGTGGGCGTGGACGAGGAGGTCGCGTCCTGGCTCCGTGAGGCGGACGCCCTGCGGGCTGCGCTCGAAGAGGGTGACGCCGAGCTCCTTCTCGAGCGACCGGATCGCCTGGGTGACGGCGGGCTGCGCGACGTAGAGACGCCTCGCGGCGCGACGGATCCCGCCTTCCTCCGCCGCGGTGGCGAAGTACTCGAGCTGCCGCAGGTCCAAGGGTCTCCTCCCGAACGATCCTCAGCCGATCCCACCGATCGTAACGCGTGCGCGCGCGCGAGAGCAAGGCCTCGATATCGCTTTCTTATCGCTCCTTG
The DNA here is from genome assembly GCF_059438195.1 of Paraconexibacter sp. Classification (NCBI taxonomy): domain Bacteria; kingdom Bacillati; phylum Actinomycetota; class Thermoleophilia; order Solirubrobacterales; family Paraconexibacteraceae; genus Paraconexibacter; species Paraconexibacter sp. The sequence continues at coordinate 46,671 of NZ_JBLKKY010000021.1, read as the reverse complement.
CCCGCCTGTGCGCGCCGTGCGTGAATGGGCTGAGCAGGGGCGTGACACGAACGATGGCTCCCCCATCACGTGACGACGTCCCTGCTTTTCATCTTCTCCCGGCCCCACGAAAGCGAGATGCTGGATGCTCTCCGTTCGCACGAAGCAGAGATATGAGCTGTTCGGCGCCTGGTGCGCCCCGATCTTCTCGCTGCTCACCCTCGCGAGCTTCATCCTGCTCGCCCGCTTCTACGACCCGGCCGCAGCGCATCTCGAGCCGTCCGAGCTCGCCGCCCACTACGCCGGCATCAAGTACGAGACCACGATCGGCATGTCGCTCTTCGCGCTGGCGACGTGCTTCCTCCTCGTCTACAGCGTCCAGCTCAGCCTCTGGCTCTGGCGTCGCGAGGGCCGTTCGCCGCTCATGTCGATCGTCCAGGCCGGTGGCGGGTTCGCCGTCGTCCTCCTCGTCTTCATCTCGTGCTGCCTGTGGATCGGCGCCGCCTACCGCTCGGACGTCGCCGAGCCCGACGTCACGGTCGCGCTCAACGACGCGGCGTGGTTCGGGTTCCTCGTCGGCTGGTCGATGCTCGCGCTGCAGATGCTCGCGACGGCGGCCATCACGCTCGCCGACAGGGGAGCCCGGCCGCTGGTGCCGCGCTGGCTGTCGTGGTTCTCGGTCGTCGGCGCCGTCCTTCTCGTCACCGCGAACGGCTGCGCGGTGACCGAGACCGGGCCGTTCGCCTGGGACGGCGTCCTCGGGTACTACGTCCCGATGGCCATCTGGGGCTTCTGGCTCGACGCTCACGCGTGGTACATGCGCAAGGACATCCGGGAGCGCGGGGCGACCTTCGAGGCGCCCGACGCCTCCGTCCCGGGCGAACCGCTCTCGCAGAGCGTGCCGTCGCGGTCCACCGGCGACCGCGACCTCGCGCCGGCCTGAGCCCCCGGAGCCGTGAGTGTGGATCCACCCGGCTCCCAGCCGGGTGGATCCACACTCACGCCCCTCAGAGCCCCGCGAGCAGGCCGCGCTCGAGCTCCTTCAGGTGGGCCCGCATGTGCGCCGCCGAGCGGATGACGTCGGCGTGGCGGCGGATCTCGGCGAGGCCGAGGTAGTGCCCGTACGTGATGATCGCCCGGTGCTCGGCGACCGCGGGCGTCGCCCCGAGGTCGCGGAAGATCCGCCGCAGGAACGCGAGGCGCGCATCGGTCGAGCGCGCGAGGACGGCGGCGACGTCGGGGTCGTCGGTCGCCGCCAGGAGCTGGACGATGATCGTCGGCTCCATCTCGATCGCCGCGTAGCGCAGGATGCCGCGCAGCCGCTCGCGCGGGTCCTCGATCGCGTCGTAGCGCGCCGAGAGCTCCGTCACCTGGCGGCGCTCCCAGAGCCCGAGCGCGGCCCGCAGCAGCTCGCGCCGGTCGGCGAAGTGGTGGTAGACGCCGCCCTTGCTCACCCCGAGCCGCCGGGCGACCGCCTCGACCGAGAGGGCGCGGACCCCGGCGACCTCGATCTCGTCGAGGGCCGCCTGGGCCCACGCCTCGGGCGTCGTCTTCGTCGGTCGTCCGGGCCGGCTCACACGGCGATGGTCGCCGCTTCACCGGCCGGCAGCCAGCGCACCCGGTCGGCGAGGCCGGAGCCGCCGAGCACGCGCTCCGCCGCGCTGCGTCCCTGACGGAAGTGCTTCCACCCCTCGTAGTGGATCGGGAGGACCGTCGCGGGGTCGGCGAGCTCGCAGAGCTCGACCGCCTCCTCGGCGTTGAGCGTGTAGCGCAGCGGGCCCGAGAGCCACGGGAACGTCACGCCGCCGAGGTGGGCGAGGACCGTCCCGACGTCGATGCGCTTCGGGACCTCGCGCAGCCCGTCGTAGAGCACGGTGTCTCCGGTCATCCAGAACGCGCCGTGCTCCTGGCCGTCCCACCGCAGCGCGAAGCCGGCGACCGTGCCGACGATCGGCTTGCTGCCCGGCGGGCCGTGGCGGCAGGGCGTCGCGGTGATCTCGATCGGCGTCTTGCCCTCGGCCTCGAGCGTCGTCGTCGCCCACGGCGCGAGCCCGCGCGCCGAGCCGCCGAGCCTCTTCGCGCCCGGCTCGGTCGTGATGACCGTCCCCATGCGCGGCAGCAGCTCGCGCGCCGTCGGGTCGAGGTTGTCGCCGTGGTGGTCGTGGCTGAGGAGGACCGCGTCGATCGGCTCGAGCTCGTCGAACCCGATCGCCGGGCCCTGCGTCTTGCGCGAGACGGTCCCCCAGCCGAAGAAGTAGCGCTTGCCGGGCGGATCGAACGTGGGGTCGGTGAGGATCCTCCACCCGTCGATCTCGAGGAGCGCGGTCGGCCCCCCGATGTACGTGATGCGCATGTCGCTCATGCGAGCGTCGCCTCCCTCTCGTCGCTGGAGGCAGAATCATACTGCGCCGTATGAAACCGTCGGCGTCAGCGGTCGGCGGGCTCGTCGTCGCGCCCGTCCGGCCACAGCGGCCGGTAGCCGCTGCGCAGCTCGCGGCCGGGCCGCCGCCAGTGCGGCTCGTTGTCGAACTTCTTCTTGAGGTTGAGTCCCCGGAAGTAGCGGAAGATCGGCCCGTACGTGAAGCGCTGGACGTTCGCCGCGGCCGTCCCCCACGGGTCGGGGTCGTGGAAGGGCGTGTAGTGGTCGGGGAAGCCCGGCATCGTGCACCCGATGCAGATCCCACCGACGTTCGGGCAGCCGCCGACCCCGCCGACCCAGCCGCGGACCGGCACGTTGCACTTCGCGACCGGGCCCTTGCAGCCGAGCTGCACGAGGCACCGAGGGTCGTCGCCGTGGGTGGTCGCGAACTTGCCCTGCTCGGTGAAGCCGGCGCGGTTGCAGCCCTCGCGCGTCGTGCGCTCGAACATCTCGACGGGCCGGCCCTGGGCGTCGAGCTCGGGCGCCGGACCGCGGCCGACCGCGTGGAGCACGAGCTCCAGGAGGATCTGCGTGATGTTGTCCGGCTGCGACGGGCAGCCGGGGAGGCACACGATCGGAAGCCCCTCGCGGGTCCGCCAGTCGCGGCCGAGGTAGTCGGCGACGCCCATCGCGCCGGTCGGGTTGCCGCGCATGGCGGGGATCCCCCCGTAGGCCGCGCACGTCCCCACGGCGAGGACCGCCGCGGCCGTCGGCGCGAGCCGGTCGATCCACTCGTTCACCGTGATCGGCTGCCCGTCGTGCGGGTCGACGCCGAAGCCGCTCCAGTAGCCGTCGCCGCTGATCTCCTCGTTGCCGACCGCCCCCTCGATGACGAGCACGTAGGGCGACGCCCGGCCCTCCTCGGCGTCGACGAAGTGCGCGATGAAGTCCTCGCCCGACTCGACGGCGAGGACGTGGTTGCGCAGGACGACGCGAGGCACCCCGGGGATCGTGCCGAGCACGAGGTCCTCGATGCTCGGGTTCGTCGCCGCGGTCATGGCGATCGACTCGCCGTCGCAGCCGAGTCCGCCGGTGACCCAGAGGACGTGGACCGCGGGGTCGCTCGCCGGCTCAGGCACGTCGCCTCCGCGCCGCGTCGTCCTCACTCGCCGAGTCGACGACACGCGGCTCGACGGGCTCGGGGCGACCGATGTGGAAGCCCTGAGCATGCCCGACCCCGTAGCTCGTCACGATCTCGAGCGTCTCGGCGTCCTCGACGAACTCCGCGGTCGTCCGCAGCCCGAGGCTGCGCGCGATCTCGGCGACGTTGCGGACGATCACCTGGTCGGTCGGGCTCGCGGCGAGCTCGCGGACGTACTCGCCGTCGATCTTCAGCCAGTCGAGCGAGAGGTGCTTGAGGTGGGAGAGCGAGGCGAAGCCCGCGCCGAAGTCGTCGAGCGCGAAGGTGCACCCGAGGTTGCGCAGGGGCTCGGCGAACCGCCGCGCCGCATCCATGTTCGCGATCGCGGCGGTCTCGGTGATCTCGAAGACGAGGAGCCGGGGGTCGACGCCGGAGCGCTCGACCCGGTCGGCGATCCGGCGCGCGAGCCCGTCCTCGGAGAGCGAGCGGGCGGAGAGGTTCACCGCATAGCAGAGGTCGCGGCGCGCGCCGTTGCCGTTCGTCGCCGCCGCACCGGCCGCGAGCAGCTCGAGGGCGCGGTCGACCATGAACAGGTCGATCGCGACGATCATGCCGGTCCGCTCCGCCGTCGGGAGGAAGTTCCCGGGGGCGATCGGCTGCCCCGCCTCGTTGAGGACGCGGACGAGCAGCTCGTACTGGGTCACCACCCCGAGCGAGGTGTCGAGGATCGGCTGCCGGTAGGGCACGAGCTCCTCGGCGTCGAGGATCTCCCGCAGCCGCTGCGTCCAGGAGGCGCGGACCTGCCGGCGGACGACCTCGCCCGTCCCCGGCTTGTGGACGACGAGACGGTCGCGGCCACGCTCCTTCGCCGCGTAGAGCGAGACGTCGGCGGCGAGCATCACCTCGTCCTGCGTGTCGGCCTCGCCGAAGGCCGCGAGCCGCCGCTGCAGCTCACGGCGACGCGTCGGTCGCCGACGACGAGCGCGCTGCGCCGGATCGAGTCGAGCAGCTCACGCGCGAGGGCCAGCGCGTCCACGCGCGAGGTGCGCGGCAGCACGATGGCGAACTCGTCCCCGCCGAGCCGCGCGACGACGTCGGTCGCCCGGAGGCGCTCGTCGAGCAGCATCGCGATCCGTCGCAGGACGTCGTCGCCGGACCGGTGGCCGAGCGTGTCGTTGACGTCCTTCAGGCCGTCGATGTCCAGGAGGAGGAGCGCGCCCGGCTCCCCGTGGCGCGCGGCCGCGGCCACCTCGCGCGCGAACTGGGACTCGAAGCAGCGGCGGTTGAGGAGGCCGGTGAGGACGTCGTGGTCGGCGAGGTACCGCAGCTGCGCCTCGGCCTGCTTGCGCTCCGTGACGTCCCGGATCGCGCTCACGACGAGCACGCCGTCCTCCGTCTCCAGCGGGCTCAGGCTGATCTCGACGGGGAACTCGGTGCCGTCCTTGCGGCGGCCGTGGAGGTCGACGCCGATGCGTCCCATCCCGCGGGCGGTCGCGTGCTTGAGGTAGCGCTTCTGGTGATTGCGGTGCCGCGCCCTCGCGTCCTCGGGGATGAGGACGCCGACGCGCTGGCCGATGAGCTCGGAGCGCGCGTAGCCGAACATCTCCTCGGCCCGCGCGTTGACGAGCGTGATGTGCCCGTGGTGATCGACGATCACCATCGCATCGGGTGCTCCTTCGAGGAGGGCGCGGAACCTCCGCTCGGAGCGGGAGAGGAGCCGGTCCCGGCGCATGAGCCGCGCGCCGAGACGGTAGTAGGCGTGGCTCACCGTGTAGACGACCCATCTCAGGATCTCGCTGAGCGTCGTCATCGGGGTAGGGGCCGCCCGTCCTGTGCACCGCGGGCGGGCACGGTGTCCATCTCGAGACTCCTGTCGTCGGAGCGCTGCCTCCCAGGGGACGTTCGCACGTCCGGGAGGTGCCGGACATCGGTCATTCGTTGGGTGTGTCGGCGCGACGGGTGGCGGACTTGAGCGTCAGCCGGTGAGATCGCCGGTCGCCCGGCGGACGTCGCGCAGCGAGTCCGTGAGGTCGCGGAGCGTCTGCGCAGGCACGCCGTCGAGCCCGAAGCCGGCTTCCGCGGCGCCCTTCGTCGCCCGGCGCAGGAGCGTGCGGCCGTCGCGGGTGAGCACCGCGAGCGTCGTGCGCCGGTCCGTCGGGTGGGGCTCGCGCCGGACGAGCCCTCGGGTCTCGAGGTGGTCGACGAGCTGGGTGATCGTCGTCGGGTGCACCATGAGGTACCGGGAGAGGTAGGACAGCCGGCGCGCGCCGCCCTCCGAGAGGGCGAGGGTGACGAGGACGAGGTAGGAGGTGCGGCCGAGCTCGAACGGCTTGAGCGCGCGTTCGAGTCCGCCGACGACGACCTGGTGGGCGCGCATGAGCGACGCCGCGGCGGCGAACCGCTCCGGCTCGGCGAGCCCTTGCTGCTCCCAGTGCTCGCGGACCCACTCGACGGGGTCGGGCTCGGGCTCGCGCGGCACGAGGGGGACCCTACTGCGGCGACCCGGCCGGGAAGATCGCGCGCAGGCGCTTCTTGTCGGCCTTCCCGGCGTCGGTCATCGGCAGCTCCTCGGCCGAGATCCACCAGCGGCTCGGGACCTCGAAGCTCGCGAGCCGGGCCGCCGCGTGGGCCCGGAGGTCCTCCTCGTCGAGGGACGCCCCCGGCCGCAGCCGGACGGCGGCGGCGACCTCCTCGCCGAGGTCCGGGTGCGGGAGCCCGACGACCGCGACGTCCGCGATGTCGGGGTGGCTGTGGAGCGCGCTCTCGACGTGCGGGGCGGCGATGTTCTCCCCGCCGCGGATGACGATGTCCTTCGAGCGGCCGGTGATGTACAGGCGGCCGTCGACGAACCGCCCGAGATCGCCGGTGTGGACGAAGCCCTCGGCGTCGATGACCGCGGCGGTCGCCTCCTCGTCGTCCCAGTAGCCGAGCATCTGGCCCGGGGTGCGGGCGAGGACCTCGCCGACGCCCTCGTCGTCCGGCTGGGAGATGACGAGCTCGACGAGCGGGAGCGGGGCGCCGGTCGTGCCCGGATGCTCCTCCATGAGCCGCCCGGAGGCCGCCGCCATCGTGCCGCTCGTCTCCGTCATCCCGTAGACGTTCGTGACCCGGCGCTTCGTGTTCGGGAAGGCCGCCTGGATCCGCTCGAGCAGCTCGGCGGACACCGGCGCGCCGCCGAGCGGCACGGACCGCAGGCTCGCGACGTCGCGCTCGGGGAGGGAGGGGTGCTCGAGGACCCGGATCGTCATCGTCGGGATCGCGCCCCACACCTCGACGCGGTGCTTCTCGATGACCTCGAGGACCTGCCCCGCGTCGAAGCGACCCTCGAGGAAGCAGAGCTTGCCCGCCCCGAGCATCGCGGTCCCGAGCGCCTGGAGCCCGCCGATGTGGAAGAGCGGCCCGGTGAGGAGCGACACGAAGCCGGCGTCGTCCGTGAGCTGCTGGGGGAGACGGCGGGAGACCGCGAGCGACTGGTGCAGCGTCCCGATCCAGGACCGGTGCGCGAGCGTCGCGCCCTTGGGCAGGCCGGTCGTCCCCGCCGTGAAGACGATGAGGGCGGGGTCGTTCTCGTCGGCGCCCTCGGTGAGCGCGACGAGCTCCTCGAGCTCGCCGGGTCGCAGGCCCGTCTCCGCCGCTGCGTCGACGGTGGGGCGCAGGGTCTCGACGTCGATGGTCCGCACGCCGGAGTCGACCTTCGCGAGCCGCTTCGCGTCGCCGATCACGAGGGTCGGGGTGACGAGGTCGAGGGCGTGCTGGACCTCCTCCTCGCTCCACCATCCGTTGCCCGGCGCGACGATCGCGCCGGCGCAGATGCCGGCCCACAGCGAGACGACCCACTCGGGGGAGTTGGCCGCGAGGACGAGGACGCGGTCGCCGGGCCGGACGCCGTGCTCCTCCCGCAGGAGGCGCGTGACGGCGGCGACGGCCGCGAAGACGTCGCCGAAGGACAGCTCGCGGTCGCCCTGGACGAGGTGCGTCCGGTCGCCCCAGCGGGCGGCGTCGAGGAGCAGCTCGGCGAGGCGTCGCCGCCGCGGCTCGTAGACCCGGAACGGGACACCGCCGATCTCGGCGCTGGTCACGGTGTCGCCCCACTCGAAGCTCATGAGAAGAAGTCTATCGCAAAATAGTCGGGTACTAGAGTATTCTCTTCGTCATGGGACAGACCGAGACACGCGAGGAGCGCGAGGCGCGCATGCCGGAGGCGCGCCTCACCGACGAGCTCATCGAGTCGATGCGCAAGCGCGCGGGAACGCAGCTGCGCATCGAGCACTCGACGAACAACGAGGAGGCGACGCGCATCGCGATCGCGAAGTTCGCGGCGGGGATCGGCGACATCAACCCGCTGTGGACCGACGACGCGTACGCGACGGCGTCGCCGTACGGGGCGCCGGTCGCCCCGCCGAGCTTCATCATCGGCTGCTTCTCGGGCATCCAGTTCGGCTGGCCCGGCCTCGGCTCGTTCCACAACGTCTCGCGCTGCACGTTCCATCGCCCCATCTACCGCGGCGACGCAGTCCGCGCGACCTGCACCTACGACGGCTTCACCGGTCCGCGCCCCTCGAACTTCGCCGGCCAGATGGTCACCGACCTCTTCACGAACCGCTACCGGAACGACGACGGGATCGAGCTCGCCGAGATCCGCTGGGAGGTCGTCAACTTCGAGCGCTCCGTCGCGAAGGACAAGACGAAGGCGAAGTCGTCCTCCGGGTCCGGGCCCTCCCTGCCGCACGAGTGGACGCCCGAGGAGGTCGAGCGCATCGACGCCCAGGTCCTCGCCGAGATGCCGCGCGGGGAGGAGCCGCGCTACATCGAGGACGTCGCGGTCGGCGACCACGTGGACACGCTGACGAAGGGGCCGATCGGGCTCACCGACGAGATCGCGTTCGTCGTCGGGGGCGGCACGCCGATCCCGCGGCTCAGCGCGCACGCCGTCGCGCTGCACTCCTACGCGAAGCATCCGGCGTGGTCGTTCCGCGACCCGGAGACCGGCGCACAGGAGCCGATCTACTCCGTCCACTACAACCGCCACGCGGCGCGCGCGATGGGCGTCTCCTACCCCTACGACGTCGGCTTCCAGCGTCAGGCCTGGCAGGTCCACCACCTCACGCACTGGTGCGGCGACCACGGCTGGGTGAAGTCCTGCGAGGCGCGCTATCGCCGCTTCGTCTACCTCTCCGACGTCGTCGAGCTCTCGGGCACCGTCACCGGCGTCCGCGTCGACGACGACGGTGAGCACGTCGTCGACATCGAGACGCGCGCGGTCAACCAGCGCGGCGAGGACGTCATGCCGGGCAAGGCGACGGTGGCCCTCCCGTCGCGCGCGGCGCCGGGCGAGAGCCCCGCCGGGCGACGGGCGCGCTGAGTCGGGCGGGGCGCCGCGGCGTCCCCGACCGCGCGTCACTCCGCGTCCGTGACCCCGAGGTAGCGCGAGATCGCCTCGGCGCGGTTCACCGCGCCGACCTTGCGCAGGATGTGCTTGACGTGGCTCTTCACCGTCCCCTCGCGGATGACGAGCCGCTCGGCGATGACGTTGTTCGAGCAGCCCTTCACCATGAGCTGGAGGACCTCACGCTCACGGGCGGTGAGCAGCTCGTCGATCGCGTCGCTCGTCGGGAGCGCGTCGTAGCCGCTCACCCCGGCGTCGCCGCCCGGTCGGTCGGCCTGGTCGCGCACGAGCTCGAGGTCGGCGCCGGCGGCCTCGCTCACGATCCGCTCGGCGACGTCGAAGGTCTCGCGGATCTGCGAGCGCTGGCCCTCGAGGCGCTCGAGGATGACCGCGCGCTCGTAGAGGCGGCCGAAGCCCTCGGCGAACGCCCACACCGCGTCTCGGTCGGTCTCGTCGACGGTGCGGCCGCTCGGATGGTGGTCGGCGTGCAGGAAGCCGACGACGCGGCCCGCCGGGATGATCGGGGCGATGACGTGGGAGCGCGACGGCGCGAGCGGGGCGATCGGCTCGTGGAGGCGCACGGGCGAGCGCGAGTCGAGGACGAGCGCGGCCCGGCGCTCCTCCAGGACGCGACGCTCCGCCGGTGAGCTCGCGAGCGCCACCGGCTCCCGGCGGATGCGGTCCGCGAGATCCTCGTCGTCGGCGGAGTAGGCCATCCACGGGATCCATCCGTCTCCCTCGATGCGCGAGAGGAGGGCGCGCTGGACCCCGCAGCTCTCGACCGCGACGCGGCACGCGCGGTTGAGCAGCTCCGCCGACGACGAGATCGCGCGGAGCTGCCCGAGCCCCCTCTCGACGGCGGCGTCGAGCTGCGAACGCTGCTCGGAGACCTGGCGGTGGCATTCCACGGCGAGGTCCTGGGCCGCGAGCGCGAGCGCGAGGAGCTCCTCGGCGGTCTCGTCCATGTCCGTGCGCTCCGCGAGCCGCTCCCGCGCGGCCACCGCCACGGCCGGCAGGTTGTCGCCGAGCACGACGAGGTCGTCGGTGTCCTCGAGCCACTCGGCGTGGTCGGCTCCGAGGAGCGCGGCGGTCCGCGTGCGAAGCTCCGCCACGTCGCGCGCGAGGCCGCGCCGGACGCGCTCGCTGGTCATGGTCGTCGTCATGCGCGCTCGCGCCGGACGAGGTGCAGGTAGCGCGAGACGGCCTCCGCGCGGTTGCTCACGCGGAGCTTGCGCAGGATGTGCTTCACGTGCGACTTCACCGTCCCCTCGGAGATGACGAGCTGCTGCGCGACCGCCGTGTTCGTCGCACCACGCGCCATGAGCTCGAGCACCTCCCGCTCCCGCGGCGTGAGGAGGCCGTCGATCCTGGACGGGGGCCGGGTCCTCCCGGCGTGCGGTCGCTCCGGCGGCGTCACGGGCTCGTGCAGCGCGAGCTCGATGTCCGCCTCGCACATGCGGTCGATCGTCTCGGCGGCGTCGGCGAGCGCCTGGCGGAGCTGCTCGCGCTGGCTCTCGAGCCTGGCGATGAGCACCGCGCGCTCGAACAGGAGCCCGAAGTGCTCGGCGAAGAGGAAGAGGTCGTCACGATCGGTCTCGCTCACGGGCGGCTCGTCCGGACCGAAGCGGTCGGCGTGGAAGAAGCCGATGACGCGGCCGGTCGGCATGATCGGAGCCGCGACGTAGGAGTGGCTGCGGGAGATGTCGACGATCTCCTTGAACGTGCGGTTGTCGCTCGGCGGGTCGGTGATGATCGTCGGCAGCCGGCGCCGCACCAGCTCCGTCTCGACGAGCAGGTGCGCGAGCGGGATCTCCGCCTGGTCCACGTACGCCCTGAACGCCTCGCCGCCGTCGGGGTCGGCCCCCGGCTCGATGTGGAGGACCTCCGGCACCCACATCGACCCGCGGACCCGGGAGATCATCACGCGGTTGAAGCCGCACGCCGCGCAGGCCTCCCGCGGCGCCGCGTCGATGAGCTCGTCCGGCGTCGTGCACTCACGAAGACGGTCGAGCGCCCTGTGGATGCGCAGGAGCCCGTCGAAGCGCCGGGCGACGGCGTCGCGCGTCGTCGTCCACGCCTCCTCGTCGAGCTCCGCGAGGCGGTCGAGCGCATCGACGACCTCCGCGACGGTGCGCGGTGGGTTCTCGTCCAGCTCCTTGCGCAGGCTCGCGCGGACCTCGTCGCAGCGCCTCCCCGCGTCCGGTTCCGTCACAGCCGTCGCCATCCGCACTCCCCTCCCAGAGAGATAACCCGCCAGGAGGGTAACGCGCAGAGCGCGCGAAAGCGAGCGGAGGCGCGGCGCGGCGAGCCCCGGAGCCGTCACACGGGCCGCGGCCTGCGGCTACCATCCGTCGTCCATGGCGCACGACCCGGAGAAGCGGGAGGTCGAGGAGGGATCCCTCCGCCGCCGCGTGAGCGACGCGCTCGCGCAGATGGGGAGCCTCGGGCTCGTCGCCCTCTGCGTCGTCGGCTTCGTGCTCCCCGCGATCGCGGGCATCACGATGATCAGCCGCCTCGGCGGGGCCGGCTGGTTCATGTACGCCCTCGTCATGGGCACGTGGGCGCTCGTCTTCGGTCCGATCCTCGCGAGCGCCGCCCAGCTGCGCGAGAGCGGGAGCCGCCGCCATCGCGAGGAGAAGGCCCGCCGCATCGAGGAGCAGCGGCGGAAGTTCGGCCTGCACCACCGCATCGCGGAGGAGCAGGACGGCCCGGACGCCCCCTGAGCGGCGTCGCCGCGACTCGTCGCACAGACGCGAGAGGCGGCGGGCCTCTCGGCGCCGCCGCCTCGGGTCGACCGGGTGGGTCGTCGCTCGCCTACTCGTCGAAGACGAGCACGGGCTTGATGACCTCGCCCTTGTGCGACGCCTCGAACGCCTCGTTGATCTGCTCGAACGGGAAGGTCTTCACGACCTTGTCGAACGGGAACTCGCCGTCGGCGAAGTGCTTCGCGAGCTTCGGGATGAGCTCCTGCGGGTTCGCGTCGCCCTCGATGACGCCGCAGAGGTTGCGCCCGACGAGGAGGTGCCCCTGGTCGATCGTGATCTCGTGCTCGAGGCCCTGGAAGCCGACGGTCGCGCACGTGCCGGGCGTGCGGAGGCACTCGAGCGCGTTGCGGATGACCTCGTTCGTCCCGACCGCGTCGAGCGAGCAGTGGAAGCCGGGCGCAGCCGGGTCCATGAGGTCCCAGAGGAGATCCTTCGACTCCTTGGGGTTGAACGTGTGCGTCGCGCCGAGCTCCTTCGCGAGCTCGAGTCGCGCCGGGTTGATGTCGACGGCGGCGATGACGTCGCAGCCGCAGATCTTCGCGGCCATGATCGCCGACATGCCGACGCCGCCGAGGCCGAAGACCGCGATGTGCTCGCCCGGCTGCGGCTTGAGGACGTTGAAGACGGTGCCGGCGCCGGTCTGCAGGCCGCACCCGAGCGGGCCGAGCATCTCGATCGGGTAGCTCGAGTCGACCTTCACCGCGTTCGTCGCGAGCGCGATCGCGTGGCTCGCGAACGAGGACTGGGAGAAGAAGCAGCCGTGGACCTCCTCCTCGCCCTTGTGGAGCGGCGTGGTGCCGTCCATGCGCGTCCCGAAGTAGTTGAGCGGCGCGAACATCTCGCAGTAGGCGGGACGGCCCCTGTCGCAGTAGGTGCACTCGCCGCAGTGGCCGAAGGTGAGGACGACGTGGTCTCCGACGGCGAGGCTCGTGACCCCCTCGCCGACCGCCTCGACGATGCCCGAGCCCTCGTGGCCGAGGACCGTGGGCAGCGGGAGGGGGATCGTCCCGTCCATGCCGGTGGCGTCGGTGTGGCAGATGCCCGCCCCCTTGATCTTCACGAGGACCTCGCCCTCGGCGGGCGGGCCCACCTCGATCTGCTCGATCGACAGCGGCGCGTCGACCTCGCGCAGGACCGCGGCGGTCGCCGTCGCGCTCGCGGTCGTGTCGGCGCCTGCCTGCTCGGACATCGTCATGAAGTCTCCTCCCGGATCACGTGGTGCTCGCGAGACTAGGCGGGGTGCGACCGGGGCGCCTGCCCGGAAGGGGGGAACCCGCCCTCCCGGGAGGGAGATGAGGGCGCCCCGGCTCAGGCGTCCCCGGGGTGCGCATCGCGGGATCCGGACGAGGGTGCGCCCTCCGCGCCCTCATCGGTCGCCTCGTCACGCACCTCGTCGGCGGCGAGCCCGGCGCCGAGGACGACCGCGGCGACGGCGAGGAGCGCGATGAACGGCCCGATCCGCCGGTCGACCTCGAGGATGAACTGCCCGAGCGCCTCGTCCGGCGGAGCGCCGATCCGGTAGGCGACGCCGGCGAGCCCGATGACCGCCGCCCCCGCGAGCGCCCGGTAGGCGAGCGCGTCCGACGGACGCAGGACGAGCAGCGCGGCCGTCGCGGCCGCGACGGCGGCGAGGATGACGTCGAGCGTCCCGAGCCACTCCCATCCGGTCGTGAGCTCCTGGACCTCGATGCCGCCGCGTGCGCCGGAGTACCAGGGGAGGAAGAGCGCGACGACGATGAGGACCGCGCCGCCGAGCATGAGCGCCGGCCCGAGGCTCGGGGGCAGGGCCACCGCCTCCTCGTCCGCGGGCTCCTCGTGCGACGCGTCCCGGGCGGCCTCGGCCTCCACGGGAGGCGTCGCGAGCCGCTCGCGGCGGGCGGCCCGCTCGGTCCAGCGGCGGCCCGACCACGGCCGGTCGCCGCCGCGCTCCCCGGCGGGCGCCGGCGCCGTCTCCGGCGTCCCGGCGGTCTCCGCCTCCCGTCGCGTGCGCGCCTCCTCGGCCGCGCGGGCCCGCTCCGCCTCTCGCGCCCGCTCGCGCGCGGCGCGCTCCTCCGCGGCGCGTGCCTCTTCCGCGGCACGTGCCTCCTCCGCCTCCCGCGCCCGCTCACGTGCGGCGCGCTCCTCCGCCGCTCGAGCCTCCTCGGCGGCGCGCGCCTCCTCGGCCGCCCGGGCCTCCTCGGCCGCGCGGGCCTCGGCGCGCTCGCGGGCGGCGCGCTCCTCCGCGGCCCGTGCCTCGGCCTCCTCGGCGCGGCGCTGCGCCTCTCGCGCGGCCTCCGCCGCTGCCGCGCGCTCCTCCTCGTCGCGGCGACGCTCCTCCTCGAGCTCGCCGGCCGCGCCGAGACGGACGACGACCTCCACGTCGAGCCCCGCCTCCTCGATCGGCGGCTCGACCACGATGCCCTCGCGGGCGAGCGCGTCGGCGACCATGCGACGGTCGCCCTCGTCCGGATCCTGGATCCGCCAGGTGCCGATGAGCTTGCGAAGCGTCACGCGGCTCGGGCGGCCCCGCTTCTCGAGGTACTCGCGGATGCGCTGCTCTGCGGGTGGGGTCATGTCGACGAAGTGGCTCCTCGTGGTGGCCGGCAGGACGGGTGCCCGGCAGGAGGACGGCGCGGGACGGCGAACGTCCACGGATGGCGTGGGCGTTCGAGTTCGTCGAGGTGCGCCATCGCGTCGGGTCGCGGCGGGTGCTCGACGGGGTGAGCTTCGGCGTGAGGGTCGGCGAGGCCGTCGCGCTCCTCGGCCCGGCGGGATGCGGCAAGACGACCGCCTTCCGGCTCCTCGTCGGCCTCGACCGGGCGGACGAGGGCGCCGTCGTCGTCGCCGGGCGCGACGTCGCCCGCTCGTCGAAGCGGGTCCGGCGGCGTCTGCAGCGCCGGCTCGCGGTCGTCTTCCAGGCGGCAGGCAGCGACGGCTACGCGCTCTTCGACTCGGCCGACGTCCTCGAGAACCTGCTCTTCCCGATGCGGGAGGTCGGCCGCGTCCCCGCGCGCCGCCTCGAGGCGGCGGCTCGAGACGAGCTCGACCGGTTCGGGCTGCTCTCCCGCGCAGGGCTGCGTCCCTCGCAGCTCGACCGCGATGCGCGCAAGCGGCTCGCGCTCGCCCGCGCGCTCGCGCTGCGCTCCCCGCTCGTCGTCATCGACGCGCTCGAGGACGGGCTGCGCCCCGACTCGCTCCCGCTCGTCGTCGACGCGCTCGCCCGGGAGCACGCCGATCGCGGGACGAGCCTGCTCCTGACGACGCGCGACCCGCGCGTCGCGGCGGCCGTCGGCGATCGGGTCGTCGAGCTCGAGCAGCGCCATCCGTCCTCCGGCGCGGCGTCCTACGACCGGGATCCGAGCGAGCTGATCCGCAGGTAGCGCGAGACCGCCTCGGCGCGGTTCGCTGCGCGCAGCTTGCGGAGGATGTGCTTCACGTGCGACTTCACCGTCCCCTCGGAGATGACGAGGCGGCTCGCGATCCCCGAGTTCGTCTCGCCCGCGGCCATGAGCTTGATGACCTCGATCTCGCGCCGCGTGAGGAGCTGGTCGAGACGCGACGGGCCCGAGGCGAGCATCGCCGCCGCCCGGCCCGCCGTCGCCGAGTCGTCGCCCTCCACGTCGGCGACCGCGATCTCGGTGTCGCAGAGCTCGTCCATGAGCTGCTCCGTCGAGGCGACCATGCCGCGGACCTGGTCACGCTGCGCCCGCAGGCGCTCCATGAGGACGGTGCGCTCGTAGGCGTACCCGAACCCCTCCGCGAAGGCCCACAGCATCTCGCGGTCGAACTCGTCGACGTGACGGCGCTGGAAGTAGCGGTCGGCGTGGAGGAAGCCGATGACCCGGCCCTCCGGCATGATCGGCGCGGCGACGTAGGACCGCGTGTCGGCCGCGTCGACGATCGGCCGGTGGACGCGAGGGTCGTTCTTCGGGTCGGTGACGACCATCGGGATCCGCCGGCGCACCATCTCCGTCTCGAGGAGGAGGTGCGTCAGGTCGGCCGGTCGGTCCCGCGCGAAGGCGAGCAGCTGGGCCGCGCCGTCGGGGTCGTCGACGAAGTGGACGGCCTCGGCGACGAGGCGGCTGTCGTGGACCCGGAAGAGGATGGAGCGGTCGAAGCCGCAGGCGCGGCACACCTCGACCGGCGCGCGGTCGAGCATCCCCGAGACCGAGGCGACGCCGCGCAGCCGGGCGAGCCCGGCCTGGACGTCACCGAGCGCGCGCAGCCGCACGCTCACCTCGTGGTCGCGGTACTCGCGACGCAGGTCCTCCGCCTCGATGAGGAGGTCGCTCAGCTCGAGGGCCGCGTCGCGTCCGAGGGACGGGTCGGGATCGCGGAGACGCCCGACGAGGATCGGCCGCAGGCTGTCGAGGAGCTCGACGGCGCGCGTCGAGCCGTCGACCCCCTCCTCGCCGTGCCACTTCTCCCACCCGAGGACGCGTGCCACGCGGTCGAGCAGCGACACGGTCCGCAGCTCGAGGCGGGAGTCCGCGATCGACCCCTCCGACCGGGGGGGCCAGGCGGCCGGCGGGCGCGCTGGCGGGCGACCGTCAGCCGCCCGCGAAGGCACTCCGGCGTCCCCCCGCTCGAGTGCGCCCGACGCCATCGCCGTGCCCGTGGCCTATGCGTCCGGCGACCAGGGCGGAGGCGGGGCGGCGTTCTCCTTCTGGTCGCCCATGATCTCCTTCCACACGGAGAAGTCGAGGGAGCGCAGGATCGGGACGATGCGCAGGAACTTCCGCACCGGTCCCTCGTAGGCGATCTCGCCGCGCGTGATGGCCATCGCCATCTGCTTCTCGCGACGGATGACCTCGAGGAAGACCTCCGGGGTCCCGTACATCTGGACCTCCGAGGTCCCGGCGATCTCCGGCTCCGCCGTGATCGGCGTCTTCGTCAGGTCGAGCGTCACGCCGACGTCGTCGGCGTAGTGGATGTGGACGACCGTCTGCGCGAGCACGAGTCGCTCTGCGAGACGGGACTCGTTCGCGCCCTCGAAGAACCGGGCGGTGACGTCCGCCATCTGCTGAGGATCGATGGTCATCGTGCTCGTCGTGCCTCCGTCGTGCATCTCGGTCAAGGTGTTCTCCTCCCTCGTGCGGTCCGACGCCTCCCCGCGCCGGTTGCCGCTATGTTCGCTTCTTCGTTGGCGTCGTGAGGGGAGGAGGTGAGATGGCCGACCACGTGCCCGTGGACAGCGAGAAGTGGAGCGATGGCCCCCGCCTCGAGATCCCCGGCCTCGCGGACGCCGTCCTCGCCCTCTGGCAAGAGTCCGCCGTCGTCGCCGGTGAGGACGATACGGCCATCGCCGCTCCCGAGGACGTCGCGGGCGCCGAGCAGCTCCTCGACGAGTCCGCGACGTGGCTCGTCGGCGTCCTCGAGTCGCGTGGCGGGGGCGAGCGGGGCGACGAGGATCGCGCAACCGCCGCGCGCCTCCTCGTCCGTCACGGTGAGATCGCCGCGGACGTCAGCCAGGTGCCTCTCACCCGGCGCATCACGGGCTTCGCGCAGGTGCACGCCGCGCTCGGACGTCTGCGCAGCTCGGCGACCGTCGACCAGATGATCGAGCGCGCGCCCGCCGAGGTCGCGCGCTGCGGCTTCGACCGCGTGATGGTGACGCGTGTCGACGGAGCGGCCGCGACGCCCGCGAGCGTCCACGTCGTCGGCGACCCGGCGGCCGCCGAGGAGATCCTCCGGCTCGGCCGCGCGAAGCCGGCGCAGATCGATCACCTGCTCCTCGAGTCCGAGATGCTGCGCCGCCGCGGCCCGGTCCTCGTGGCCGACGCGCAGAACGACCCGCGCGTCCACGAGACGCTCCGTCGCGGCACCGGCACCCGCTCGTACGTCGCCGCCCCGATCATCCCGCAGGGACGCGTGGTCGGCTTCATCCACGCGGACTGCCACCGGCAGCGCCGCAGCGTCGACGAGTTCGACCGCGATCTCCTCTGGATGTTCGCCGAGGGCTTCGGTCACGCCTACGAGCGTACGGTCCTCCTGCAGCGACTGCGAGCGCTGCGCCAGGAAGTGCGCCGCGCGAACCACTCGATCCTCGCCGTCATGGACGAGTTCTGCGAGGCGGAGGTCGAGGTGGTGCGGGCCGGGCGCGGCGACGAGGGGGTCGCCCGGACGGCGGCGGCGATGTTCGTCACGTCCGACAGCCGCATCGAGTCGCTCCTCACCGCCCGCGAGCTCGACGTCATCCGCCTCCTCGCGACCGGTGCGACGAACGCCGAGATCGCGACGAAGCTCGTCGTCGCCGAGGGCACGGTGAAGTCCCACGTGAAGCACATCCTGCGCAAGCTCCGCGCGAGCAACCGCGCCGAGGCCGTCTCGCGCTACGTGCGGCTCACGCACGGCGGCTCCGAGGCCTGAGCTCCCGCGCCGCGCGCTCATGCGGCCGCCTCCTGCGTGAGCCCCAGCTCGTCGACGAGCTCGCGCTGTCCGGCGAGGACGCGCTCGAGTGACGATCCGCGCGCGTCGCCGACGGCGAGGTCCGCGGTGAGGGAGGCGAGCCCCTCGGCGGCTTCGCGCGCGAGGGGCGTCCAGCGGCGCACCCAGGACCCGATGGTCTCGCGGTTGTGCTCGCCGTGCTCGGGGTGCGCGCACGCGCTGCGGAGGACCTCGAGCGTCCATTCGCGGGCCCAGCGCGGCTGCACCTGCGCGGGTTCGGCGAGGACGGGCGTCGTCGTGTCGCCGTGGAGCGCGGCGGCGCGCAGCCCCCACTCGCGCCGGATCATCTGGCCGACGAGCGGATCGAGGCAGACGTTCACGGCGACGACGATCTCGCCCCAGTCCTCACGGAGGCAGACCGCGGACTGCGCGCGCCGCGCGGGCTCCCAGCCGCGTGCCGCCTCCCAGCGGGCGCGAGCCGACTCCAGTGGCAGGTGCCCGACGATGGACTCGAGATCCATCGCGTAGAGAACCACGGTCTGGGCCTGGCGCAGGAGCATCGACGCCTCGACGTCGATCGCGCGGGCCACGGGCCCCCACCGGCACGTCCTCGCAGCCCGGCTGAGCGCCTCGTGGGTCGTCTGGTACCAGAACGCAGCGACCTGCAGGTTGTCGCAGAGGAACGCGAGCCAGGTGTCGTCGACGTCGGCGAGGGCGGAGCCCTGCGTGATGCGCCGCACCGCGGACTCGACGCGTGCGGTCGCCCGCGACTCGCGCTCGAGCGTCGAGCTCCAGCGGGCGTGGACGGCGTCGAGCTCCACGTCCTCGGTCCCGCGGAGCAGGCCGCGCGGACGAGCGGCCGGACGCGCGGACGTCGACGTGCGGCTCTCCTCCAGGGCCATGGGGCGAGCCTACGTGACTCACGGAGGACGGGGGCATCGCTCTGGCGCGTCATCTTTCCCCCCCGGAAGGAGGATGCCCCCGCGCGGGTCGGGTTCGCGACGCGTGCGACGTGAAGGCCCGGAAAGGAGGTGAAGATCCCTCCTCGGAGGGATGGCACCCACCCGCTCCGCGCCTACGGTCGCCTCTCAAGCTCCGCCGGTCCGACGGATGGCTCCGGCGGCGCGACATGACACCCGATGAGGAGGATGCAGTGGCTTACTTCAACGACGCCGACGAGGTCTACAAGTACATCGGGGGCGCGTTCCGCGCGGCCCGCGACACCGAGGCCGGCCCCAAGATGGCGGCCGCGGACATCGACCTCCAGGTCTACTACTCCGATCCCGAGGCGCCGATGCTCATCAAGATGCACGGCGACAACATCGAGGTCTGCGACGGCGAGGACAACCCCGACGCCGACGTGAAGCTCTTCATGCCCGCCGACATCGGCGACAAGTACTGGCGCGGGGAGTACAACCTCGCCGTCGGCCTCGCGAAGGGCCACGTCAAGGCGAAGGGCCCGGTCAACAAGATCCTCAAGCTCGTGCCGCTCACGAAGCCGCTGTTCCCGATGTACAAGGACATGATCGCCGAGAAGGACGCCGCCGCCGCCTGAGGTCGCGCGGCTGCCGCGGGACCCGGCGCGAGCCGGCCCGCGGCACCCTCGGTGGGCGCCCCGCGGCGTCCGCACGGGCGCGACGGTTGATCCGGCCGCCCCGTCCGCCGGTATAAGTGGGGCATGGGCATCGGCTGGCTCATCCTCATCTTCTTCGGCGGCATCATCCTCTTCTTCTTCCTCCTGGGGAAGTTCACGGCCGGCTCCGGCGCCGACCTCGTCGACTGGGATCCGACCCGTCGCCAGGAGATGAAGCTCGCTCTCGAGGACGAGGACGCAGCCGACCTCCTCGAGATCACGAACCGCCGCCGGCGGGCGCACGGCCTGCCCGAGCTCTCGCAGGACGACGTGCGCGCCGCGCTCGCCCGCCAGCGCAAGTCGGGCGACCTCTGAGCGGGGCGCTCCGGCGCCTCGCCCCGGCCCTCCCGGGGGCTCCGTCGGACGGTCGAGGCGTCCCGATCCACCCCGGAACCGTCCGAAAGGGGGGGAGAGATCCCTCCCTCGGGTTGCGGCACGGCCCTTCCCCATCGGTCTAGACTCGCTCTGGCGGAGGGAGGCCCGGCGGTCCTGCGCGTTCTGGAGAGAGAGCCGGGGAGGAGGAGGACTCAATGGCTCGAGGGTTCGGCGGCAATGGCACGTCATCCGCGCTGGATGCCCAGTTCGAAGGCGGGAAGCAGCTCGATCCCAAAAGCGCGACGCTGCTCGACAAGGCGGCCGAGCACGCCGACGAGCACGCGCTGCACGAGGGCGCCGTCCAGCTCGAGGAGCGCGAGCCGGGCGAGTTCTGGTCGATCGAGACGCGTGGGGTGAAGAAGGCCTTCGGGCGCGCGAAGATCCTCCAGGGGCTCGACCTCGGCATCCCGGAGGGCATGGTCACCGTCGTGCTCGGCCCGTCCGGCACGGGCAAGTCGGTGCTCATCAAGCACATCATCGGCCTGCTCTTCCCCGACCAGGGGGATGTCCTCGTCCACGGGGAGTCGCTGAGCAAGATGACGATGTCGCGCCTCCTCGAGGTGCGCAAGAAGTTCGGCATCCTCTTCCAGGACGGCGCGCTCTTCGGGTCGATGTCGGTCTACGACAACGTCGCGTTCCCGCTGCGCCAGCACACCGACCTCGGTGAGGACGAGATCGCGGAGATCGTCAACGCGCGCCTCTCCGACGTCGGCCTCACGCACGCAGGCGGCCGTCTTCCGAACGAGCTCTCGGGCGGCATGCGCAAGCGCGCCGGCTTCGCCCGCGCGCTCGTCCTCGAGCCGGAGATCGTCATGTTCGACGAGCCGGACTCCGGCCTCGACCCGGTCCGCACCGCGCTCCTCTGCGAGCTCATCACGCAGATGCACGAGCAGCACGGCGGCACGTACATCGTCATCACGCACGACATCGAGTCGGCGCGTCTCGCGGGCGAGTACTTCGCGGTGCTGTGGAAGGGCAAGATCGTCCAGGCGGGGGAGGCGGAGGGCATGTTCAACTCCGAGAACCCGTTCGTGCAGCAGTTCCTGAACCGGCGCCTCGACGGGCCGCTCGGCATGGAGTAGGAAAGGGCCCGCTCCCCCGCGCGGGGCACGGATCGCACGGCGATCCTGGGCGCGCGGAGGGGCATTCTCCCCCAGGGGGGGGATCTGTTCTCCCCCCCCGGATGATTGGCCGGGGGAGTGCAGTTCAGGCAAAGTCGTTCAAGCCCGAGGGGAGCGGGCTGGCCGCCACCGGTCTCTCCCCGACCCATTCCACGAAGCAGGTCGAAGGAGAGAGACACGTCAATGGCGACAGTCGCCAACAGAACGGTCGCACCGCCCGTCAGTGCGCCCCCCAAGACGCCGCGGCGGAGCGGTGCTCGCGCGCTCACGGACGCCCCGATCGGCATCCTCGAGCAGATCGCCGGGATGATGCTCCTCACCGGCAAGGCCGTCGTGGCGACGTTCACGCCGCCTTACAGCTGGAAGGAGGAGTTCGTCGAGGAGTCGTGGAACATCCTCCGCCGCTGCCTCATCCCGATGATCCTCTCGACCGTCGCCTTCGGCTTCGGCGCCCCCGGCCTCCAGGCCGCGAACCTCACGCAGATCTTCGGCACCGTCGATCGCGAGGGCGCGTTCTTCGTCATGGCGTCGATCCGCGAGTTCGCCGGCTGGATCAACGGCATGGTCATCGCGGGCGTCGCCGGCACGGCGATCTGCGCCGACCTCGGCGCCCGGAAGGTCCGCGAGGAGCTCGACGCCCTCGCCGTCCTCGGCCTCGACCCGATCCGCACGATCGTCACCCCGCGCTTCCTCGCGCTCGGGATCATCACGCCGCTCATGAACATCGTCGCGCTCGTCTTCGGCGTGCTCGGCGGCTGGATCGCGACGGTCGTGGTGTGGGAGGAGACGACGGCGGGCTACATCGCGACGTTCACCTCGAACTTCACCCTCCCCGACCTCCTCGGCTCCGTGCTGAAGACGACGGGCTTCGGGTTCATCATCGCGATCGCCTGCTGCTACAAGGGCATGAACGTGAAGGGCGGCGCCGAGGGCGTCGGCCGCGCGGTCAACCAGGCCGTCGTCATCGCGTTCGCGGGGATCTGGGTGTTCAACTTCCTGTTCACCGCGCTGCTCCTCGCCGCGTACCCCGAGACCGGCAACCTCCACTAGGGGAGAGGAGAGAGAGTCATGGAAGCTTCAGCGACCAGGGCCCCGCGACTGCGCGGTGACCTCGCCCCTCGTCCGACGACCGGCTCGCGCGTCGCGACCGGCTTCGCGACGCCGGTGCGCAACGTCCTCTCGGAGCTCGCCGAGATCGGGACGTTCTTCGGACGGACCTTCATGGAGCTCCGCGGGGTGTGGAAGTACTCGGCGGAGATCCTCCGTCAGTCCTCGATCCTCATCACGGGATCCGCGGCGATCATCTGCTTCATGGTCTTCATGATGGGCGTCGTCTGCGGCACGGAGGCCAACTACGTCCTCCGCGGCTACGGCGCGACCGTCTACTCCGGCGTGTTCACCTCGTACTGCGCGGTGCGGGAGATGATCCCCTACATGTGGGGCTACATCCTCTCCGCGAAGGTGGGGTGCGGCCTCGCCGCGGAGATCGGGTCCATGCGGATCCAGGACGAGATCGACGCGATGGAGTCGATGGGCATCAACCCGATGCGCTACGTCGTCGCGACGCGTCTCGTCGCCGCGTGGCTCGTCTTCCCGTTCATCTTCATCCTCGCGACGGCGTTCCACTACGTCGGCAACTACCTCATCCTCATCGTGCAGATCGGTGAGGTCTCGCAGGGCGGCTGGGAGAACGTCCACTGGACGTTCACCACACCCATCGACATCTTCTACTCGTTCCTGAAGATCTTCGTCACCGGCACCGTCATCGTGATGCTGGGGATGTTCTACGGCTTCAAGGCGAATGGCGGACCGGTCGGGGTGGGGACCGCGACCGCGAAGTCGATGATCCTCAACCTCGTGCTCGTGCACGTGTTGGGGGCCGGCATGACCATGCTGTTCTGGGGCGCGGCACCGAATGCCCCGGTCGGCGGCTAGGGAGAGAGACGAAGGGTCACACCAGCAATGGCGATCGGAAACGCGCCCCGGGTCGATCTCGACCCGGGGCAGGATGAGAAGCAAGGACCGCTGCGGCGAGTGGGGTCGACGCTCGTCGACCGCCCGTGGATCGTGGTGGGTCTCGTCGGCTTCGCGATCCTCTGCCTCTGGATCTACGGCACCCGTACCCAGGAGAACGAGGTGAAGGCCGTCTTCGACGAGGGGGTGAGCCTCTACTCGGGGCTCGACGTCCGCGTCGACGGCCTCGACGCCGGCAAGATCAAGAAGGTCGAGAACGTCGACGGCCAGGCCGTGGTCACCCTCGGCATCGAGGACGACGAGGTGTGGCCGCTCACGCGGGGCACGAAGGCGGTCCTCCGGTTCGGGACGACGATCGGCAACGGCACGCGCATCGTCGAGCTCGAGCCCGGTGACCCCGAGGCGCCGGAGATCCCGGACGGCGGGATCATCCCGACCAAGGACACCGTCGAGCCGACGGAGTTCGACCAGGTCTTCGACACGCTCGACACCGAGACGCGCTCGAACCTCCAGGACACCCTCGCGGCGACCGGCGAGACCTTCGGGGATCGCGAGAAGGAGCTGAGCGAGGCGGTGCAGGAGAGCGCCGACGGCCTCTCCGCGGTCGGCGGCTTCGCCGACGACCTCGCCCGCGACGACCAGGCGCTGCGCGCGTTCGTCATCAACTCGAACCGGGCCATGCGGACCCTCGGCGCCCGGCGCGGCGAGATCTCGAGCCTCATCGGCGGCGCCTCCGCCACCTTCGACGAGTTCGCGGCGAACACGCGGGGCATCGAGCAGTCGCTCGACAAGTTCGCCCCCGCGGTCCAGGAGACGCGGACGACGCTCGCCCGCCTCGACGACTCCGTCGGCACCCTCGACGGGCTCATGCAGGACCTCAAGCCCGGGGCGAAGGAGCTCAGCGCGCTGAGCAAGGACCTCCGTCCCGCGCTCGCGTCGCTGCGTGACACGGTGCCGGACGCCGTGACGACCTTCCGCACGACGCGCAAGGCCGCCCCGGCGGTGACGACCTTCCTCAAGGACGCCCAGCCGTTCTCGAAGGAGGCCGGCCCGGCTCTCGCCGAGTACGCGCCGATGCTCAACTGCATCCGGCCGTACGCGCCCGAGATCGCCGGCCTCATCTCGACGTGGGCGGCGTGGTCGACGCACTACGACAGCAAGGGCCACATCGGCCGCATCTGGGGCAACGCCGGCACGACGTCGCCGACCAGCATGCCCAACAGCGTCATGGACTCGGACACGCTCACGCCGCTCGGCCAGGGCTACGCGCTCGTGCGTCCGCCCGGCTACAACGCCGGCCAGCCGTGGTTCCTCCCGGAGTGCGGCATCACGCAGGACGGCCTCGATCCCACCAAGGACCCGACGGACGAATGATCGCAAGGTACGTTCCCGCCCTCCTCGGGCTCGCCGCGGCCGTCGTGGCTGCCGTCGTCATCGCCGGACAGGTGAGCGACGACGACAGCTACAAGGTCTACGCGAAGTTCGACGACGCCGGCGGCATCCTCAACAACTACAACGTCAAGATCGGCGGCGTCCCCGCCGGCAAGGTCTCCGACATCTCGCTCGACGGCGAGGACAACGCCGTCCTCGAGCTCTCGCTCGACGAGGGGGCGGCGCCGATCGGCAAGGGCGCGACCGCGAAGGTCCGCCCGGTCAACCTCCTCGGCGAGAAGTTCATCGACCTCGACCCGGGCGACCTCTCGGCGCCGCTGCCCGAGGGCGCGGTCATCGAGAAGGAGCAGACCGACATCCCGATCGAGCTCGACGACGCCCTCAACATCCTCGACCCCGACACACGCGGGGCGATGCGGATCCTCATCAACGAGGCCGGCCTCTCGATGGCCGGACGCGGGGCGGACTTCAACGCGGTCCTCGAGGAGCTCCCGCCGGCGATCGACGCCGCGCAGGAGGTCGTCCAGGAGGTCGCGGACGAGAACGAGCGCCTCGAGGAGGCGATCGTGCGCGGCGACCGCGTCGTGGCGGCGGTCGAGGACAAGGACGACGACCTCGGCGAGCTCGTCGAGAGCGCCGCCGATGCCCTCGAGAACGTCGCGCAGAAGCGCGAGGAGCTCGGCGGCACGCTGCGGAGCGCCCCGTCGGCGCTGTCGCAGCTGCGCTCGACGCTCGTCCGCCTCCAGGGCGCGAGCGACGAGCTCCGCCCGGCCGCGAAGGACCTCCAGGCCACCGCGCCGTCGCTCGCGCAGACGCTCGAGCGCACGCCGCAGTTCGCCAAGGACGCGAAGGCGACGCTGGAGACGGCGACGGAAGTCGCGCCGACCCTGCGCAAGCTCGGCAAGCAGAGCACGCCGATCCTCGGTGAGCTCCGCCCGACGGCCGACCGACTGGCGGCCTTCACCTCCGACGCCACGCCGTTCCTCAACACGCTCGACGAGCGCCGAGGCTGGAAGGACTTCCTCGGCTTCGTCGACGGGTGGACGGGAGTGACCGACGGCTCCGACGGCTTCGGGCATCACTTCCGCCTGCGGCTGTCGGCCGACGAGGAGTTCGTCACCCGGGCGCTCGACCAGTTCGCCGACATCGAGATCTTCGACGAGAAGGGCTCGCGCGGCGGCGAGGGCACCGAGTCGAACCCGGAGCCCGCTCCGGCCCCGGCGCCCGCGCCGGCGACCCGCGAAGCGGACAAGGCTCCGAAGCCGAAGGACTCCGTCAAGCCGCTCACCGACAGCCTCCAGAAGGGTCTCGCCGACGTCGGCAAGTCCGTCGAGGACGCGGTCGGCGGGCTCACGAACGGCCTCCAGAAGGGTCTCACCGATCCCCTCGAGAAGGGCCTCGGCAAGACCCTCTCCGGCAACCGGTCCGGCGGTGGCGGCAGCGCCAGCGACGCGACGAAGCTCTTCAACTACCTCCTCGGCCCATGAGAACACGATTCACAGAGCGCCCGGCCGCGCATCAGCGCGGGCGCGGGTTCATGGTCGGCCTCGGCCTCTTCGGGCTCGCGGCGGCGATCGGACTCGTCGCGATCGGCTTCAACGCGCCGAACAACATCCCGGGCCGCGGCTACTACAACGTCGAGGCGGAGTTCGACTACGCCGACAACATCGCCAACCACGCGCAGGTGCGTCTCGGCGGGAAGATCATCGGCCAGGTCCTCGACCCGCGGGTCGAGGACGGCAAGGGCATCGTCGACCTCCAGCTCGACCCCGCTCACGAGCCGCTCCCGGCCGACACCCGCGCCGAGGTGCGCCCCCGCTCGGCGGTCGGCGTCCGGTACATCGACCTCAAGCCCGGCGATTCGACGCAGCCGATCCCCGAGGGGGGCCGCATCAGCGCCGAGAACACGACGTCGACGCTTCCGCTCGACGCGGTCCTCGGGACGTTCGACGCCGAGACCCAGGTGAACACGCGGAAGTTCCTCCGAGGCCTCGGCGGCGGGTTCGCCGGCCGCGGCGAGGACCTCAACGAGACGCTCGCGACCGGTCCGCAGTTCCTCGAGGACACGGACACGGTGCTCGGGGCGATCGCCGATCGCGAGGGCGCCACCGCGAGCCTCATCCGCGGCGGCGCGACGGCGGCGACGGCGGCCGATCCGGTCCGCGACGCGATCCGCGACGGTTTCGCGCCGGAAGCGGAGGCGCTGCGGCCGTTCGCGGACGACGCGGTCCAGCGGGCGCTCGACTCGGCGCCCTCGGCGCTGCGCACGGCGTCCTCCCGGCTCCCCAGCGTCACCGCCTTCGTCGGCGAGCTGGAGGGCCTCGCGAAGGAGTCCCGGCCGGCGCTCCGCGCGTCGCCCGCGTCGCTGAGGCAGACGGCCGCGCTCCTCGATGAGGCGCGCCCCGGACTGCGTGACGCGAACGAGACGCTGAAGATCGCGCAGCAGGCGGTCGACCCGACGCTCCAGCTCCTGCGGATCGTCCGGCCCGTCCTCCCGCAGCTCGACTCGACGCTCGCGAACGCGCTCCCGCTCGTCACCGAGCTCGGTGCGCACGGCTGCGACTTCATCCAGTTCGGCCGCAACTGGACGAGCATGCTCAGCACCGGCAACGCAGCCGGCGGCACGCTGCGCTTCAACGTCGTGACGCCCGGGCCCGAGTCGGTCTACGGCCAGCAGACGAAGGCGCTGGGCACGAACATCCCCGAAAACGCGTACCCGGCGCCCTGCGCGGCGGGCGGCCCTCAGGAGGACGACTGATGAAGGGCTTCCTCTCGCGGTTCGAGCACATCCCGGGCCAGGAGCGGCCCAGGCCGATCCGCAACGGCACGATCGCCCTCCTCGTGGGCGCCGCGATCGTCGCCTTCATGTACATGGGCGGCACCGTCCCCTTCTGGCCGAAGGGCGGGGAGACGATCACGGCGGAGTTCGAGACAGCGGCGAACGTCACCTCGAAGACGCCGGTCCGCGTGCGCGGCGTCGAGGTCGGGCAGGTCGAGAAGGTCGAGCGCCGACCGGGCGGTCGCGGCGTCGTCGTGACGATGCGCGTCGATGAGGACGACCTCGACCTGCGTCGCGACGCCCGCGCCGACATCTACTGGCGGACGCTCCTCGGCTTCGCCTTCTACGTCGAGCTGACGCCGGGGTCCGACCCCCAGGAGCTCGGGGACACGACGATCCCGATCGACCGCACGACGACCCAGGTGGAGGCCGACGAGGTCCTCGCCGCGGTCGACGCGCCGAGCCGCGCGGGCATCCGGTCGATGCTCCGCGAGTTCGAGACCGGCTTCGCCGCCGACTCGGGGGCCGGCGAGACCGTCGACAACCTCGGGCCCGCGATGGAGCAGATCGGTCCCGGCCTCGAGGGCCTCCGCGGCATCGAGAGCGGCGATCTCACCGACCTCGTCCGCGACGGGAGCCGCCTCATGGGCGCGCTCGCGCGCAACGAGGTGCAGCTCGGCCAGGTCGTCGGCAACGCGAACGAGACGCTCGCCGTCACCGCTGCGAAGCGTGCGGCGATCGGCCAGACGCTCCAGCAGGCGCCCGCGACGCTCGACGAGACGCGCACGACGATGGCGCGCGTGCGGACGACGCTCGACGAGCTCGATCCGATCGCCGAGGGCCTCCGGCCTGGAGCCCGCGAGCTCGACGACGCATCGGTCGCGCTGCGGCCGGCGCTCCGCGAGCTCGAGCCGCTCCTCGACAAGGCCGAGCCGCTGCTCGAGGACCTCCGGCCGGCGGTCCGCCGCCTCGGGAGCGCGAGCACGAAGGGCACGGGCCTCATCAAGGGCCTCGACCCGACGGTCAAGCGCTCCAACTCCACTCTCATCCCGCGCCTCAACCGCGTGGACCCGGAGACGAACCTCAAGGAGTTCGCCGAGGTCGGGCCGACGATCGCGTCGGTCAACTCGAGCGCGTCGCTCTTCGACGTCAACGGGCACACCCAGCGGTTCCAGCCGATCGCCGGCGGTGAGCAGTCCGTGATGTTCCCGTGCACGACCGACTTCCTCAACGGCTCGACCGAGATCGACTGCTCGGACCTCAAGAGGGTCCTCGGCGTCGCGTTCGGACTGCCGATGGGCTCGGACTCGAGCGGCAAGAGCACGTCGGGCGGCTCGAAGAGCCGGAAGGCGACCCCGAGCGGGTCGAAGAAGGGCGGCTCGTCGGCGAAGGGCGGCTCGGCGCCGTCGGCCGGCGGGACCGGGAACACGTCGTCGGCACCGCTCTCCGGGGTCGATGACATCGTCAAGGACGTCGTCGACGTCGTCGGAGGTCTGCTGTGAACTCCCGCCTCCTCCTCGAGGTCCGCCGCTCCCTGCGGCCGTTCATCATCCTGCTCGTCCTCATCACGCTCGGCGTGATCGCGTTCGCGGGCATCTTCCGGAACCTCACGTTCGAGCGCCCCTGGCAGGGCTACAACGAGGTCCGGGCCGAGTTCGACGACGTCAAGGGCATCTTCCCCGGCGGCCACCAGGTCCGCATCAACGGGGTGAAGGTCGGCGTCGTCTCCAAGGCCGACCTCGAGCCGGGCAACCGCGCCGTCCTCACGATGAAGATCGAGGACAAGTACGGGGACGTCTTCAAGAACGCGAAGATGCGGATCCGTCCGGTGACGCCGCTGCAGGACCTCTACGTGAACATCACCGACCGCGGTGACGCGTCGGCCGGCGTCGCGACGAAGGACGACATCATCAAGGCGGAGAACACGATCTCGCCGGTCGACATCTCGCGGGTCCTCGCCCAGTTCAACGAGGACACGCGGACGCGGATGTCGATCCTCCTCACCGAGCTCGGCAAGGGGCTCGGCGACGACGGCGGAGAGCGGCTCGCACGTGCCTTCACGGAGATCGCGCCGTTCCTCGAGGTGGCCGAGGACGCGACCGAGGTGCTCGCGAAGCGCGAGCGCAACGTCCGTCGCCTCGTGCACAACTTCGGCAACGTCGCCGCCGCGCTCGCCGAGCGCGACCGGGACATCAACCGCTTCGTCACCGAGGGCAACAAGAGCCTCGGCGTCCTCGCGGCGAACGACGACCAGCTCGCGGCGACCTTCCAGGGGATCTCCGATCTCCTCCCGGTCATGCGGAGCTCGTTCACGAGCCTGCGGGGGCTCTCGGACGACCTCGACCCCGCGCTCGCGAGCCTCGAGCCCGTGACGCAGGAGCTTGAGGAGGGCCTCAAGGGCCTGGAGACCTTCGGCAAGGACGCGACCCCGGCGCTCACCGCGCTGCGGCCGGCGGTCACCGATCTGCGGTCGATGGCGAAGGAGCTGTCGCCGACCTCGGTGGCGCTCGACAACTCGTTCGCGCGGCTCACCGGTGAGGTGGCGCCCGCGCTCGACACGGTGACGAGCGAGACGGTCACGTGCATCGAGGAGATCACGAGGTTCTTCTCGAACACGATGTCGGTCACGAAGTTCGAGGACTCGAACGGCGCGTTCCCGCGGGCGGAGATGACGGTCGACCTCGACAGCGCGAGCGTTGGGAAGGACCTCCAGATCCCGGGTCCGACCGCGCACCGACTGCCGAGCTGCACGGACAACATCGGAGGCTAGGGAATGCGCGTCGAACATCTCCGCGGGAAGGTCATCGGGCTCGTCCTCTTCGGGCTCGTGTGCCTCCTCACGTTCCTCTACCTGTTCCAGCTCGCCGGTGGCCGGATCCGCTTCAGCGAGCCGTACGGCGGCAAGGCGATGGTCCCCGACACCTTCAACATCGTCCCGAACGCGGACGTGCGGAAGGACGGCGTGAAGATCGGCCGCGTGAAGACGGTCGAGCCCGTCGGCGGCATCGGCGAGGTGCTCTTCGAGCTCGAGGACGAGGACCACGCGTTCATGTACCGGGACGCGACGGTGAAGGTCCGCACGAAGACCCTCGTCGGCGAGTCCTACCTCGAGCTCGACCCGGGTACGCCGTCGAGCGGCGATCTCCCGGACGGCTCGACCCTCCCCGTCGAGGCGAACGTCGAGTCCGTGCCGCTCGAGCGCATCCTCTCGAGCGTCGACGAGGACACGCGCGCCGAGATCCGCCGCAACATGCGCGGCATCGGCAACGGCCTCGACGGCCACGCCGGCGATCTCAACGAGACGTTCGGCGCGATGAAGCCGACCGTCGCGAGCGGCGGGCGCCTCATGCGGACGCTCGAGCCGCAGCGCCGGCAGGTCGCCGCGGTCCTCGAGAACACCGGCGAGGTCCTCGAGGCCTTCGGTGAGCGCACGGCCGCCTTCCGCAACCTCGTCGTCGACGCGAAGCGGACCGCCGAGGTCGCGGCCGATCGCGACGAGAAGATCGTCGAGCTCTTCGACGAGCTCGCTCCGACGCTCGACAAGGCGGAGGAGAGCGTGAACGTGCTCGCGAGTTTCTCGGGCCGCGCGACGCCCGTCGTCCGCGACCTGAAGGTCGCCTCACGCAACCTCACCCCCGCGATCCGGGACCTCGGGCCCGCGGCGCGGGACGGCCGGACGCTCTTCGCCGAGCTCGAGCCGTTCCTCGACCGGGTCGACCCGCTCCTCACCGAGCTGAAGCCCGCCGCCGAGACGCTGCGCGAGCTCGTGCGTCCGCTCGACGCGGTCCTCCGTCAGGTGAACCCGGCGGTCGAGTACCTCAAGCCGTACAGCGCGGAGTTCGGGGCGTTCTTCTCGAACATCGGCTCGCTCCCGAGCTCGCGGGATGCGACGGGCGCACGCGGCCGGGTGTTCGCGATGGTCGGCCCCGACCAGTTCACGATGCTGTCGCAGACGCAGGCCGATGTGCTCAAGGCGCTCGTCGAGGCAGGCGGCTTCCAGGAGATCTACACCAACAAGCAGAACTCCTACCCGAAGCCCGGCGCGGTCGCCGATCCGCAGGACTTCGACGGGACCTACACTCGCGTCGAAGCTGACAAGTAGGCTCACCGCGTGACACGGCCGCGCCTCCGCCTTCCGACGGGGGAGGTCGGCCGCACGCTGTGGGCGGCCGGCCTCGTCCTCCTGCTCGCCGCGTTCGCGGCGAGCAGGTTGTCGCCGACGCCCGCGCCCGACCTGCTCGTCGCCGACGGCTCCGAGATCGGCGAGGCGAGCGCCGTCCTCGAGGAGCGGTTCGGCGAGGAGCCGATCGCCGTGAGCCTCGAGGGCGACCTCGCGCTCACGCTCGCGCCGGCGAACCTCGTCGCGTCCCTGCGGCTCGAGGGCGAGATCGCCCAGCTCGACGGCGTGCGCTCCGTCTACGGGCCGGGCACGTTCGTCAACCAGACGATCCTGCAGGCCGAGGAGGTCGTGAAGCGCGAGCTGGGCGCCGTCGGCGAGAGGGCGACCGCCGCCGCGCAGGCGGCTCGCGCGCGCGCGATCGAGCGGGGCGCCAGCGCACGGGCGGCCGACGAGGCCGCCGAGCAGGCGCGTCAGGAGGCGCTCGGCGAGCAGGCCCAGCAGTACCAGGAGCTCCTCGTCCGGGTCGGCGCGGTCGGGCTCCCGGCCCTCTCGAACACGTCGTTCGTCCGCACGCTCGTGTTCGGGCCGGGGGTCGAGCCGAAGCAGCGCTTCCAGTGGCTGTTCCCCGACGCGGAGCACACCGTCATCCTCGTCCGCCCCGATCCGGGCATCGACGCCGACGCGGTCCTCGACCTCGGCGAGCGCATCGAGGACCTCGTCGCCGAGAGCGGGCTGCAGGACGTCGAGACCGAGGTCGCCGGCTTCCCCCTCATCGCGGCGGGCCTCGAGCGCGAGACGCGCGAGGAGATCCTCCGCATCGCGCCGGTCGCGATCATCGCGATGCTCATCCTGCTCGTCGTCGTCCTGCGACGGCGACGCGGTCGCTTCGTCTCGCTGGCGCTCGCGCTCGGCGGCACCGTCATCGCGGCCGGCCTCAGCTGGCCGCTCGGGCTCGGGCTCTCCGTGTCGACGGTCGCCGCCCTCCCGGTCGTCCTCGGGCTCGGACTCGACTTCGCGGTGCAGCTCCAGGCGCGCTACTGGAACGAGCGGTCACGCGGCCGTGAGCCGGTGGAGGCGGCCTCGGCGGCCCGCGCGGCCGTCGGCCCGACGCTCGCGCTCGCCGCGGGGGCGATGACGATCGCGTTCCTCGTCCTCGTGCTCTCCGCGGTGCCCCTCCTCGACCGGCTCGGCGTGTTCCTCGCCGTCGGCACGCTCTCGTCGCTCGCGATGACCCTGCTCGCCGGCCCGGCGCTCCTCGTCGCCCTCGACCGCGGGCCGGTGGCGCCGATCGCCCTCGGGCGGCGTGCTCCGTTCTCCCGGCTGCGGCTGCGGCCGGCGGCGCTCGCCGTCGCCGCCGGCCTCGCCGTCGGCGGCCTCGCGGTGAGCGGCGAGACGAAGCTCGAGACCGACATCGCGTCGCTGTCGCCGGCGGGCATGGACGAGCTCGAGGCGACCGAGACCGTCCAGGAGGCCCTCGGGACGAGCGGGCAGGTCCGCGTCGCGATCGAGGCGCGGGACGTCACCGCCCCGGAGGTCGTCCGCTGGATGGGCCGGGCGGGGGACCGCGTGCTGGAGGCCCAGCCCGACCTGCGCCCGGGCCCGAACCTCCCCGAGCTCGTCACGGGCGGGGGCACGAGCCCCGTCATCACGCGCGAGGGCGTCGACGGCATCCTCGCGCTCCTCCCGCAGTACTTCGTCGACGCCGTGGTGACGCGTGACCGCAGCGTCGCCGAGCTGAGCTACGGGATCCCGCTCGTGCCGGTCGCCGAGCAGGCGGAGATCGTCGCGGACATCCGCGACGCGATGCGGGGGGCGCCCGACGGCGTCGAGGTGACGACCGCGGGCCTCGTCGCGGCGGCGACGACGAGCGCCGAGGACCTCGAGGGGGCGCGGCCCGACCTTCTCCTCCTCGCCGCCCTCCTCGTCGCGCTCATCCTCTTCGCCGCGTGGCGGGACGTCACGCGGGTGGCGATCGTCCTCGCTCCCGCGCTCCTCGCCGCCGGGCTCGCGGCGCTCGTCCTCGTCGCCGTCGGTCTCGACCTCTCCCCGCTCGGGGCGGCGCTCGAGCCGCTCGTGCTTGCGGTCGGGCTCGAGTTCGGCATGCTTCTCGACATGCGGTACCGGGAGGCACGTGCGGCGGGGCGCAGCCCATCGCGCGCACGGGAGGAGTCGACGCGCGAGATCGGCGGCGCGGTCGCGCTGTCGGCCGGCACCGTCGCCGCCGGGTTCGCCGTCCTCGTCGCGAGCCGGCTCCCGCTCCTCAGCCAGCTCGGGTGGCTCGTCGCCCTCGAGCTCGCGCTCTGCCTCCTCGCCGCGCTTCTCGTCGTCCCCGCCCTCTCCGAGCGTCGCGACCTCGCGCGCGCGACGACGCCGCGCCCGCCGCGCGGCTCGAGCGGGCCCGACCCGGTGACCGAGCCGCCCGCCGCGGGCGCGAGCGGTCACGCCCTCAGCACCGCCGGAGGAACCCCCAGCTCATGAGCCCGCGTCTCCAGGTCCCCGGCGAGGAGCCGGGCAGCCAGCCCGCCGACGAGCCGGCGGCGACTCCAGCGCCTCAGCTCTCCCACGAGGAGATGGCGCGCGAGCGCCGGCAGGGGCTCATCGCGGGCGCGATCGGCATCATCTCGATCCTCCTCACGTTCATCGCCTTCCCGGTGGAGGCGAGCGACCTTCCCGAGCGCGTCGGCGACAGCGACGACCGCACGCAGCTCATCGACGTCGGCTCGAGCGGCGACGGTCAGCTCATCGCGATCCTCCTGCGCTGCGCGAGCCTCGTCCTCGCCATCGCGATCGTCGTCTTCCTCTATCGGGTGACGAAGAACCGCAATCCGTTCACCAGCGCGTGGATCCCCCGGCTCGGCGTCGTCGCGCTCATCGGAGCGGCGGCCTTCCTCCTCCTCGGCTTCCTCGAGGTGCGGGACATCGGCCGCGAGTACCTCGCCTCGGGTGAGCGGTCGCTGGAGCGCGCCGAGTCGCTCCTCGACGACGCCCGCGACGGCGGCACGCTGCGCTGGATCAACATCGGCTCGCTCCTCACCGCGTTCCTCAGCGGCGTCTGGGTCTCGCTCGCCTCGCTCGAGGCGATGCGGACCGGCCTCCTCACGCGCTTCCTCGGCATCTTCGGCATCGGCGCCGGTCTCGCGACGGCGATCAGCTTCCCGGTCGGGCCGTTCCTCTTCATCGGCTGGCTCGGCAGCGTCGCGATCCTCGCCCTCGGCTGGTGGCCGGGTGGGCGGCCGCCCGCATGGGAGGAGGGCCGCGCCGTCGGGTGGGACGAGGTGGACGCGCGCGAGGGCCGGGCCCGGCGGGCGCGGAGGGAGCAGGGATCGCTGTGAGTGATCCGATCGCGACCGGGGAACGTGACTAGGGTGGAGAGGAGGACGTGATGATCCGTACGACCGACCAGGGCGGGGGCGCGACGGGCACCGGCGGCGTCCCGCCGATTCCGCCGGACATCGAGCCGGTCGCCTCGGACGAGGGGCCGATGCGCGGTGAGCTCAAGCGCCAGATCGAGGCCCTCGAGACCGAGATCGCCCAGTTCATCGTCGACAACTGCCCCTACGAGGAGCTCCCGAGGCTCGCGCAACGCGGCCCGGCGGTGCTCACGACGGAGCAGCTCGAGTTCGTCCGCGACGAGCTGCTGCAGCTCCAGGCCGATCTGCACGAGCGGCTCGTCGGCAGGATGAGCGAGCGGTTCGACGACGACGGAACGCCAGAGCCCGAGGTCGTCGGGCTCTTCGAGCGCCTGCGACGGCGCCTCCAGCAGGTCATCTCGGGCTGACGGACGGAGGGACGAGTGGGGAAGCGCAGTCGGAAGCGCGGTGGGACCGCGTCGGCGGACAGGCCCCTGCCGCCGCGGGCGAGCGCGCGCCCGCCGGGCGCGCGGGAGTCGGATCTCCGCACGCCCGCGACGACGTTCTGGGGGCGGATCACCGAGTCGTGGAAGGTCGCGGGCGAGCGACCCTCGAAGTCGATCCCGAAGGATCAGCGCCGTGCGGGGCGGCCCGAGCGGCCGCCCGGCCTCTGGGGGCCCCTGCCGATCAGCGAGGTCCTCATGCTCGTCGGCATCGTCGGGCTCGTCATCGGGATCGCTCGAGGCCCGGAGGACGGCGAGTTCGCGATCCTCGCGAGCCTCGTCGTCATCGGCATCGGCGCGTTCGAGTTCGCTGCGCGCGAGCACTTCCGCGGCTACAAGTCGCACGTCCTCTTCCTCTCGCTCCTCACCACCGTCGGCTTCCACGCGCTCGTCGCCTTCGTCGGCCCCGACGGCGCGGGGAGCAGCCCGGCGCTCGTCGCCGCAGACGCGGTCGTGTTCGGCGTCGTCGCGTGGCAGCTCGGATCCATCTACAAGCGGTCGCGACGGCGGCTGCGGGACGGCACGGCATGAACCGCTTCCCCTTCGTCCAGTTCGAGGTCACCTCGTCGCTCGGCCCGCCGCCGGGGCGCTATCTCGTCAACCCGCTGCCGGCGCACGAGGCGGAGACGGCGGACGGGGGCAGCGTCCTCGACGAGCTCGACGGGCTCGTGCCCGAGGCCGCCGGGCCGTCGGCCGAGCCCGGGGCGGCACCCGCGACCGTCGCGGCGAACCCCGCGGCGGGGCCGGCGCGGACGGGCTACGAGGTCGACGCCGAGCTCCTCGGGACCGCCGACGTTCTCGTCATCCGGACCGTCGGGGCGCCTCCCCCGCGGTCGGGCCTCTTCGGGCGCAAGGGCGCGCCCTCCGTCGCGGAGGGGGAGGCGCCGCGGGAGCTCGCGGTCACGCTGGCCACGATCGTCTTCGGCACGCGCCTCCTGCCGGACCCGGCGACGACGCGGCGCTTCTACGACTCCGTCCAGGGCTCGCCGGAGCAGCGCGACCAGTGGGTCGGCGCGGCCCTCGTCATCCTCAACCGGGCGATCGCCGCCTACCGGCTCTGCGCCGCCGACCCCTACGTCAACGAGATCGCCTCGCTCGATCCGCGGGCGATCCGCATCGGCTACGGACCCGCCGACGTCCTCGTCGGAGGCAAGTGGGAGGAGGCCGTCGCGGTGCCTCCGCCGCCGCCCATGCGGATCTCGCGGGACGCCCGCGTCATGCCGGTGCAGGCGATGGGATCGGTGCTCACCGAGCAGGCGCAGACCCTCGAGGCCGAGGAGCTCCTCCTGCGGGCGGTCCTCGATCTCGAGCAGGGCCGCCCGCGCGCGGCCGCCGTCGGCTTCGGCGCCGCCTTCGAGCTCCTCCTCGGGGAGCTCGCCGGCGTGGTCCTCGCCGGCTCGGTGCGCGCGAAGCTCGAGGAGGTCATCGACCAGCGCTCCGACATCGCCCAGATCGCGGCGGCGGCGCGACGGGCCCCGCTCGAGGACGCGCAGGTGGAGCGGCTCGCGACGCTCGTCGAGCAGACCGGCGCGCTCATCGATCACTGGCGCTACCAGGCGCTCGGCTACGCCTGAGCACCACGCCCGCCCGAAGAGGGGACGGATCTCCCCCCGCGGGGTGTGGTCGGTCCGGCGGCAGGCCGGGACGATGCTCCGCGACGCACCCACGATCGGCCTGACCCGATCGACCTCCCATCCGTCGGCCCGGCCGGGGCGACCATGCGTCGTCGCGGCCGGGCTGGCACCCCTCCCGGGGGTGGATGATCACCCCAAGGGACGATGCCCGGGTCGGCGGGTCGGCATAGCCTTCGGCGACCGATCTCAGCGAGAGGAGAGAGACCCGTGGCGACAGTTGGCGTGACGCACCACCAGATGTTCATCGACGGCCAGGACGTCGATTCGGAGGACGTGTACGAGATTCGTCATCCCGCGACCGACGAGCCGGTCTGCACGATGGCGAAGGGCACGGTCGAGCACGCGGACCGGGCCGTCGAGTCGGCGCGCAGGGCGTTCGAGTCGGGCGTGTGGGCGAACAAGCCCCAGGAGGAGCGCGCCGAGATCATGAAGGCGATCTCCGAGCGCATCGCCACGGACCTCGACGACTTCGTCGAGGCGGAGATCTCCTGCAACGGCGCGACGATCCGCCAGGCGATCGGCTTCCACTGCGGCCTCGCGTCCGGCCACTTCCTCTACTTCGCCGAGCAGGCGGCGGCCTACGAGTTCGAGAAGGACGTCCCGACCGTCGCGTACCCGACGATGTCGATGAACCGCGTCCGCCGGGAGCCGATCGGCGTCTGCGCGGCGATCGTCCCGTGGAACTTCCCGCTCGTCCTCGGCATCTGGAAGATCGGCCCCGCGCTCGCCGCCGGCAACTCGATCGTCGTCAAGGTCGACGAGAAGACCCCGCTCTCGCTCCTCAAGCTCGCGCAGGTCGCGCACGAGTGCGGCGTGCCGCCCGGCGTCTTCAACCTCGTCTCCGGTGACGGCAAGGAGGTCGGCGCCCGGCTCGCTTCGCATCCGGAC
The DNA here is from genome assembly GCF_059438195.1 of Paraconexibacter sp. Lineage (NCBI taxonomy): Bacteria > Bacillati > Actinomycetota > Thermoleophilia > Solirubrobacterales > Paraconexibacteraceae > Paraconexibacter > Paraconexibacter sp. The sequence goes on along the minus strand of NZ_JBLKKY010000021.1, from coordinate 8,906 downwards.
GTCGACAAGGTCGCGTTCACCGGCTCGACCGCGGTCGGCCGCGAGATCATGCGTCTCGCCTCCGGCACGGTGAAGAAGGTGACGCTCGAGCTCGGCGGCAAGGCGCCGACGGTCGTCCTGCCGGACGCCGACATGGACATCACGCCGGACGGCTGCCTCTTCGGATGCATGCTCTACAGCGGTCAGATCTGCGAGTCGAGCACGCGGATCCTCGTCCACGAGTCGATCCACGACGAGTTCGTGGAGCGTCTCGTCGCGCGAGCGAAGACGATCCAGCTCGGCGACCCGTCGGACTTCGACACCGACATGGGGCCGGTCGTCTCCGAGCGTCAGCGCGACCGCATCGTCGACTACATGGAGGCGGCGAAGGCGGCAGGCGCGACGGTCGCGCTCGGCGGCGGCACGCCCGAGGGCCCGGAGTTCGAGAAGGGCTGGTGGATCGAGCCGACGATCTTCACGGACGTCACGAACGACATGCAGATCGCCCGTGAGGAGATCTTCGGCCCGGTGATGGTCGTCATCAAGTACTCGACCGAGGAGGAGGCGCTCGCGATCGCCAACGACACGGACTACGGCCTCACCGCCGGCGTCTGGTCGACGGACTACGAGAACGCCGTCGAGCTCGGCAACAAGCTCCGCGCGGGCACGATCTGGATCAACAACTGGCACCAGGTCGACCCTGCCCTCCCCTTCGGCGGCTACAAGCAGTCGGGCGCGGGCCGCGAGCTCGGCGAGGGCGCCCTCGACGAGTACACCGAGACGAAGCACATGCACGTCGACCTCACCACGAAGCTCGAGCGGCACATCTTCGACATCCTCCTCTCGACGCCCCCGGGCGAGGAGTAGGAGCCGTCGACACCTGAGTCGTCCCGACGGGCGGGCCTCGCGGCCCGCCCGTCGTGCGTAGAGTCCCTCACAGAATGAAGAGTGCGTCCGCAGGCGTCCGGATCGTGGATGCAGGGCGGAGCGGATCCATCCGATCGATGCTGGTGGCATCGGTTGGATGGACCCGCGCCGATCCGGCGCCGCGAGACGGCCGCCTGCGGGCGTTCTCTCTTCTTGAGGGACTCTGAGGGTCCGCGTCTCGATGACGCTCCTCGAGGCGATCGCGCTCCTCGCCGCCGGCACGTGCGCCGGGACGATCAACGCCGTCATCGGCTCGGGGACGCTCGTCACCTTCCCGATGCTCCTCGCGGTCGGCTACCCGCCGGTGGTCGCGAACGTGACGAACGGCCTGGGTCTCGTGCCGGGCTCCGCGACGGCGGTCCACGGCTACCGTCGCGAGCTGCGCGGGCACTGGCCCCACGCGCTGCGGCTCGCCGCGATGTCGGCGGCCGGGGCGGTCGTCGGCGCCGTCCTCCTCCTCACGCTGCCGGCCGCGGCGTTCCGCATCGTCGTCCCGTTCCTCATCGCCGGCGCGCTCGTCCTCGTCGTCCTGCAGCCGCGCATCCGAGAGCGCGTCGTGGCGCGCCGCGCGGCGCGCGGTCCGGCCGATCGGCCGAGCCTGCGGCTTCGGGCGTCGATCGGCGCCACCGGCGTCTACGGCGGCTACTTCGGCGCCGCGCAGGGCGTCATGCTCTTCGCCCTCCTCGGGACGTCGCTGCCCGACGACCTCCAGCGGGTCAACGCGCTGCGCAACCTCCTCGCGGGGACGGCGAACGGCGTCTCGGCGCTCGTGTTCGTGGTCGCCGCCGACGTCGCCTACGAGGCGGCGGCGGTCATCGCCGTGGGCGCGGCGGCGGGCGGCGTCATCGGCGCGCGGATCGGCCGCCGCCTCTCGCCGACGACCCTGCGCGTCATCGTCGTGATCGTCGGCCTCGCCGCGATCGTCCAGGTCGTCCTCTGACCCGCCCCACCCGCCGTGAGTGTGGATCTACCCGGCGCTGCGCCAGGTGGATCCACACTCACGGGGAGGTGGTCAGGTCTCGAGGCCGCGAGGGAACTCGCCGCGCTCCTCGCCGGACTTGATCCACGGCTGCGAGCGCTCGCACCACACCTCCATCTCCGGCGCGATCCACGAGCGGTCGTCGAGGGTGCCGGCCTTGATCGCGACCATGTCGCCCATCTCGCGCAGCGTCGTGAGGATCGGGGAGCCGCACTTCGAGCAGAACTTCCGCTCACGCGTCTCGCCCGTGTCGGTGCCGACGGTCTCGAACGTCGCGAGGGTGTCGCCCTCGATGTTCAGCGACGAGCCGTCGATGACGATGTTGAGCGAGAACGGCGCGCCGCTCTGGCGCTGGCAGTCGTCGCAGTGGCAGATCGCTGTCGCGGCGGGATCCGCGTCCGCGGAGTAGCGGATCGACCCGCAGAGGCAGTGGCCGGAGATCGGTGTGTCGCTCATCGGCCTACCCTCCTCGACCGCGCCCGCCGCGCGCAACACGTCTCTGCCCGAGGGGGGAGAAAGACCCACCCCCGGAGCGAGCGGCTCAGAGCCGCCAGAGCATCGTCCCCGTCCCGAGGCCGCCCGCGCAGCACATCGTGACGAGGCCGGTCTCGGCGCCCGTGTCCTCCATGCTGTGCAGCAGCGTCGTCACGAGACGGGCGCCGCTCGCGCCGAGCGGATGGCCGAGCGCGATCGCGCCGCCCCGCTGATTGACCCGCGACATGTCCGGCTCGAGCTCGGCGGCCCACGCGGCGACGACGGAGGCGAACGCCTCGTTGATCTCGATCGCGTCCACCTCGGCGATCGACATCCCCGTCTGCCGCAGGAGCTTGCGCGTCGCCGGGATCGGGCCGGTGAGCATCTCGACCGGGTCGACGCCGACGGTGCAGTGCGCCTGGATCCGCGCGCGCGCGTCGAGGCCGAGCGCGTCGGCGCGGTCCCGGCTCATGAGGAGGACGGCGGCGGCGCCGTCGGAGATCTGGCTCGAGTTCCCGGCGGTGATGACCCCGCCCTCCGCGAAGACGGGGCGCAGCCCCGCCAGAGCCTCGGGGGTCGTCTCGGGGCGGATGCCCTGATCGGCGGTCACCTCGCCGTCCGGCGTCATCACCGACACCGTCTCGCGGTCGAAGGCGCCACCGGCGGACGCCTTCGCGGCGCGGCGGTGCGACGCGGCGGCGATCGCGTCGAGGTCGGCCCGGGGGACCCCGTAGCGGAGCGCCAGATCCTCGGCCGCGAGCCCCTGGCTGCGCAGCGGGTGGCGGTCGAGGAGGTCCTGGGGGCGGGGGGTCCCGTACGCGTCGCGCATCTCCGCGGCGGCGCCGAACGAGACGCGTCCCATGTGCTCGACGCCCCCGGCGATGACGATGTCGCATGCACCGGCGGCGATGAGCGCGGCCGCGTGGTTGACGGCCTGCTGGCCCGAGCCGCACGCGATGTCGAGGGAGGTCGCCGGCACGGTCACGGGCAGGCCCGCCTGCAGCCATGCGTTGCGCGCGACGTTGAGCGACTGCTCGCCGACCTGCTGGGCGCACCCGACGACGACGTCGTCGACCGTCCACGGGTCGACGCCCGTGCGCTCGAGGAGCCCGCGGTAGCACTCGCCGAGGAGCGCGTTCGGGTGGACGTCGCGGTAGACGCCCTTCTCCGGGTGTCCGCGTCCGATGGGCGTGCGGACCGCTTCGACGACGACGGCCTCCGCGTTCGTGCTCACGAACCGGACGCTAGTCGATGCCCGGCGGTCTAGACTCCACCCCGAGGGGAGAGGGCGTGCCGACACTCGACAACTGGGTCGCGAAGAGCCCGCAGATCACGGATGGCGACCTGCGGGAGCGGGTCGCGGCGATCGTCGGGCGAGCCGCGACGGCGCTTCCCGAGCACGGCGACGAGACCGTCCGCTCCCCGCGCGAGATCGAGGCCGCGATCGCCGTCGTCGACGGGCTCAGCGGCATCGTGCGCGACGAGCTCGCCGCCGGCGTCATCGACGCGTCACGCGCGACCGAGCTCGCCGACCTCATCGTCGATCTCCGGGACGCGAGCGGCGACCTGCGGGAGCACCGCATCGCGCAGCGCTCGGACGCGATGGCGCGCATGCAGCGTGGCCTTGCGCGCCTTCGCGGCATCGGCTCCGTCGACGACATGCTCCGCCGGGCGCCCGCGGAGCTCTGCCAGGCGCTCGGCTTCGACCGCGCGTTCATCTCGCGCGTCGAGGACTCGGTGTGGGTCCCGGTGATGGTCCACGTCGAGGGCGACGACGCGTGGGCCAAGCAGATCCTCGAGGCCGGTCAGGCGGCGCCGCAGCCCCTCGACCACCTCATCCTCGAGTCGGAGATGGCCCGGCGCCGAGCGCCGATGCTCGTCCGCGACGTCCAGAACAGCGAGTACGTCCACCAGCCGATCGCGAAGTCCTCGGACAGCCGCTCCTACGTCGCGGCGCCGATCATGCCCGAGGGCAGGGTCATCGGCTTCTTCCACGCCGACTACTACGTGCAGCAGCGCCACCCCGACGAGTGGGACCGCGACCTCCTCTTCGCGTTCGCCGAGGGCTTCGGGTACGCCTTCGAGCGGACGGTGCTCGCGGAGCGCCTCAAGGCGCAGGGCGACCAGGTCCGCGCGATGACCGCCTCGCTCGAGACCGTGCTCGGCGAGATCCGCGAGAGCGAGGTGAGGATCGCGGGCCGCGAGGAGCCCGCGCCGGTGGGCCGCTCCGCGCCGGTGCTGCTCGACAGCGCCGCCGACCACCGGCTGAAGACCCTCCTCACCGCCCGCGAGCGGGAGGTCCTCGCGCTCCTCGCCGCCGGGGAGACGAACGCGTCGATCGGCGTGCGCCTCGTCATCTCCGAGGGCACGGTGAAGACGCACGTCAAGCACATCCTCCGCAAGCTCCGCGCCGCGAACCGGGCCGAGGCGGTGTCGAAGTACCTCCGCCTCTCGGCGCGGTCGGGGAACGGCAGCTTCTGAGCCACCCCCGCCTGACGACACTCACCCTCAGCGTGGGTCTCGTCAGGGAGGATGGGTCAGCGGCGCGGGTCGTCCTCGCGGAGGACGATCCACATCCCGGTCGCCTCGGCGACGAGGTGACCGCCGATCGTCGCCTCACCGGCGACCTGGACCTTGCGGCCGTCGACCTCGGTGAGGCGGGCCGTCACGCGCACGGGCGCGTCGCTCGGCGCCGGCGCCCGGAAGGCCGTCGTGAGCGTCCCGGTCACGGAGGGGTAGGCGAGGACATCGGTGACGAGCGTGCCGAGCGCCTCGTCGAAGAGCGTCGCGAGGACGCCGCCGTGCAGGTGCCCCGGCCAGCCCTCCGGCGCCCCCGCCGGCGTCCAGTCGAGGACGAGAGCGTCGTCGCCGACGGCGTAGAGCCGCGCCCCCATGCCGCCCGCCTCGACCGGCGAGCAGGCGAAGCACCGGGGGTTGTGCGTCGTGATGCGACGCGCCCCCGGCGGCGGCGCGTCGTGGAGCGGCGTGCTCACTCGCCGTCGGTGCGCAGCGGCGTGCGCTCGAAGGGCTCGGCGAGGAGCATCTCCTTCGTGAAGATGAGGTCCGACCGGTTGTAGTCGCTCATCTCGTAGTCGTGGCCCATCGTGATCGCGTCGAACGGGCACGCGACCTCGCAGTAGCCGCAGAAGATGCAGCGCGAGAGGTTGATCTCGTAGACCGCCGCGTAGCGCTCGCCCGCGGAGACGCGGTTCTCGGGGGTGTTCTCGGCGGCGACGACGCGGATGCAGTCCGCGGGGCACGCAGCCGCGCACAGCGAGCAGCCGACGCACTTCTCGAGGCCCGTGTCCTCGAAGCGGTGGAGGCGGTGCCGGCCGCGGAAGCGCGGGTAGACGGGCACCTTCTCCTCGGGGTAGTGGATCGTCGTCACGCCCTCGACGACGCGCGAGAACGTCGTCTTGAGACCGCGGAGCGTCTCGCCGAAGATGCGGTAGGCGCCGCCCGCGCCGCCCGGCTCGGGGCCGCGCTGCACGGTGACGACGTCGTCCTGGGGATTCCACCTGGCCATGGTGCGGTGAGCCTTTCGGTCAGACGGCGACGATGATCGCGGTGACGATCGCGTTGATCGTCGCGATCGGAAGGAGGACCTTCCAGCCGAAGTTCATGAGCTGGTCGTAGCGCAGGCGCGGCAGCGTCGCGCGGATCCAGACGAAGAAGATGACGAAGAGCGACATCTTGCCGAGCACGACGAATGGGTCGACCCACGTCGGCGGATCGATGCCGAAGGGGAGCATCCAGCCGCCGAGGTAGGCCGTCACCATGACGCCCGACACGACGAGGATCTCGAGGTACTCGGCGAAGAAGTACGAGGCGAAGCGGGCCCCGCCGTACTCGGTGTTGTAGCCGCCGACGAGCTCGGCGTCCGCCTCGATGAGGTCGAACGGCGCGCGGTTCGTCTCCGCGAAGCTCGCGACCATGAAGATGAGGAAGCCGACGAACTGCGGCAAGACGTGCCACATGTCGTCCTGCGCCTCGACGATCTCGGTGAACGAGAGCGTCCCCGCCATGAGGATGACGCCGACGAGGGCGAGGCCCTGCGCGAGCTCGTACGAGATGAGCTGCGCGGCCGCGCGCATCGAGCCGAGGAACGAGTACTTCGAGCCCGAGGCCCAGCCGCCGAGCATGACGCCGTAGAAGGCGACGCCACCGAGGGCGAAGAGGTAGAGGACGCCGATGTCGAGGTCGACGCCGTAGAGGCCGACCTGCGTGCCGAAGATGTCGACGGTGTTCCCGAACGGGATGACGGCGAAGGCGCCGACCGCGGTGATGATCGAGATCGCCGGCGCGAGGATGTACAGCCAGCCGATCGACGTCGACGGGCGGAACTGCTCCTTCGTCGCGAGCTTGATGATGTCGGCGAGCGGCTGCAGGAGCCCGAAGGGGCCGACGCGGTTCGGTCCGTAGCGGTTCTGGAATCGACCGAGGAGCTTGCGCTCCGCGACGAGGACGAGCGGGACGAGCTGGAGGGCGAGCGCGAAGAGGACGACGCCCTTGAGGATCTGGATCCACCAGTCCTCGTAGTAGCCGACGACAGCGAGCATCAGGTGAGGTCCTCCTCGTCGGGCGCGGGCGGCGCGCCCGTGATCTGCTCTTCGGGCGCCGCCTCGAGGCCGCCGGGCGAGTCGTCGGTCGCGCGGTCGGTCTCGTGGTCGGGCGCGTCCTCGGGCGCGACGGTCGCGCTCGCCGAGGGCTCAGGTGTCTCGGCGGCGGCCGCCCGCGCGGCGCCGGGGCCGCTGCTCACGAGCGCGCGCGAGCGGACCTCGACGAGCCCGCCGGGCCGGCCGAGCCGGTTGGCGGAGTCCTCGGCGAGGCCGGTCTCGAGGAAGACGGTGCCCGCGGGGCCGTCGGCGCGGAGGTGGACGACGCCCTCGACGGAGCCCTCGTCGGCCGCGACCTCGACGCGGTCTCCGTGCCCGATGCCGAGACGCTCGGCGTCGGCGGGCGACATCTCGACGCGCTGGGTCGGGACGAGGAACCGCAGCGCGGGGCTCGCGGCGACGTCGGCGCTCGCCCAGATCGAGCGGAACGAGCCGACGCGGAGCTTGCCGTTCGGCGAGGCGGCACCGGCGGTGGCGGCATCCGGCGCGGCGATCTCCGGCGGCGAGGGGAAGGCGCTCGCGGCGGCCCGCTCCTGCCAGCGGACGCCCCTGCCGCCGATCTCGTCGAGCGTCAGGCCCGCGTAGAACGGGACGGCAGCGGCGAGCTGCTGCGTCGCCATCGCGCCGGTGAGGACGTCGAGGTCGAGGCCGAGGCGCGTCCCGAGCTCGTCGATAACCTGCCAGGTCGGGCGGGTCTCGCCCTGACGGCCGATCGCGGGACGCAGGCGCTGGAGGCGGCCGTCGGGATGGGTGACGGTCCCCTCCTTCTCGGCGTGGCTCTCGGCCGGGAAGACGACGGTCGCGTGCTCGGCGAGCCCCTCGGTGAGGAACCGCGTGTGGGCGACGACCGCGGTGGCGCGCTCGAGCGCCGCGTCCCACGCCGCGGCGTCGTCGAAGTCGCGCAGCGGGTCGACGTGGAGGAGGTGGACCGCGGTGAGGTCCCCGGCGCGCAGCGCCTCGGCGATCTCGGGTGCGCCGCGGCCGCGGCGGTCGCCGGCGGCGAAGCCCGGTCCGACGCCGGGGAGGACTCCGGCCTCGGCGAGCCCACGGCCGTTCGCGGCACGCGGGACGGCGAGGAGCCCGGCGCCCTCGCGGCCCGAGAGGTTGAGGCCGCCGGCGATCTTCTTCAGCGCCGCGGCGGCCGTCGCGCCGCCGGCGCGGAGCATGTCCTGCCCGTAGAGGACGACGACGTCCTCGCCGTTCGTCCGCAGGAGGTCGGCGAGCGCGCGGACGGCGTCGGCGTCGGCGGCGGCGTCCCGGGCCGGGCCGTCGACGTCGCCGCCGTAGAGAGCGGCGGCGAGGGCCCGGACGAACGCGGCCTCGCCACCCGGCGCGAAGCGCACGGAGCGCGCGGCGATCGGGTCGAGCGAGGAGGGGCGCTGCGAGGCGACCGCGAGCTTCACCTTGCGCCGGCGCACGCCCTTGCGGATGCGGAGGTCGACGATCGCCATGTCGTCGACGGGCTCCGTGCCGAGGACGAGGACGGTGTGCGCGAACTCGAGGTCGGCGACGGTCGCCTGGAGCGACGGGTCGGCGAGCGCGTGGACGAGCGACGGGTCGATGCCGCCGGTCGAGTCGAGATCCTCGCCCTCGAGCGCCTCGCGGACGATCCGCTGGAGGAGGAAGCCCTCCTCGTTCGTCGTCTCGCCGCCGGCGATGCCGGCGACCTTGCCCTGCATGCGGCCGAAGGCGCGGGCGGCCTCGTCGAGCGCGCGCTCCCAGCTCACGGGGCGCAGGACGCCGCCGTCGCGGATCATCGGGCTCGTCACCCGCTCGGGCGAGTGGATCGCCTGGTAGGCGAAGCGGCCGCGGTCGCAGAGCCAGCCGTCGTCGACGTCGTCGTTCTGGCGCGCGAGGACGCGGAGGACGCGCTCGTCGCGGACGGTGAAGTGGACGTTGCACTGGCCCGGGCAGAGCGTGCAGACCGAGCC
>NZ_JBLKKY010000020.1:0-64975 GCF_059438195.1 Paraconexibacter sp. | reverse complement strand
ACCACCAGCCTCCAAGGAGGACCGGATGAACAACGTGCTCAGGAACTACACCTAGCTCACAGCCGGTCCGGGGCCGTACGGCGGCGCAGAGCGCCGCGCGCGCCCCGCCGCAGCCCGTCCCCCGGCGTCCCCGGCGCGGCCCCGGGGCGCGATCCCCGTCTTTGCGGATGGGCAGCCATCGATGGCTGCCCATCCGCAAAGACAGCCCGTTCGCTTGGCACTCTTGTGAAGAGAGTGCCAACGCCTCTTGTCGCTCGCGCTCGCGGATGTGTACGATGGCCCGGATCCCGTTGGCACTCTCGCCCCTTGAGTGCCAAGCCCGGGGTTCGTCACAACCACGGACATCCACACCGGAGGTCATTCATGAAGCTCAAGCCCCTGGGCGATCGCCTGATCGTGCGGGCCATCGAGGAGGAGGAGACGACGGCCAGCGGCCTCGTGCTCCCCGACACGGCCAAGGAGAAGCCCCAGAAGGGCGAGGTCCTCTCGGTCGGCGACGGCCGCTTCGACGAGGACGGCGACCGCATCCCGCTCGACGTGAAGGCGGGCGACACCGTCCTGTACAGCAAGTACGGCGGCACCGAGATCAAGGTCGACGGCGAGGAGCTGCTCGTGCTCCGCGAGTCCGACGTCCTCGCCAAGGTCGACAAGTAGTCAGGAGAACAGGAACACATGGCTCACAAGGAACTCAAGTACGACGCGGCTGCCCGCAAGGCCCTCGAGGCCGGCGTCGACGCCGTCGCAGACGCCGTCAAGGTCACTCTCGGCCCGAAGGGCCGCTACGTGGTCCTCGACAAGAAGTTCGGCGCTCCGACGATCACGAACGACGGCGTCACCATCGCCCGCGAGATCGAGGTCGAGGACGTCTTCGAGAACCAGGGCGCGCAGCTCGTCCGCGAGGTCGCGACCGCGACGAACGACGTCGCCGGCGACGGCACGACGACCGCGACGGTCCTCGCGCAGGCGATCGTCCGCGCGGGCCTCAAGAACGTCGCGGCCGGCGCGAACCCCCTCGCGCTGAAGAAGGGCATCGAGACCGCCGTCAACACGGTCGTCGAGAACATCGCGAAGCAGGCGAAGGACATCCAGGGCAAGGAGCAGATCGCCCGCGTCGCGACGATCTCCGCCGGCGACGAGGAGATCGGCGACGTCATCGCCGACGCGATCGAGAAGGTCGGCAAGGACGGCGTCGTGAACGTCGAGGAGGGCCAGACGTTCGGCATGGACCTCGAGTTCACCGAGGGCATGCAGTTCGACAAGGGCTACATCTCGCCCTACATGGTCACCGACCAGGACCGCATGGAGGCCGTCCTCGAGGACCCCTACGTCCTCATCGCGAACCAGAAGATCGGCTCCGTCCGCGACGTCCTGCCGGTCCTCGAGGCCGTCATCCAGTCCGGCAAGCCCCTCCTCATCATCGCCGAGGACCTCGAGGGCGAGGCCCTCGCGACGCTCGTCGTGAACAAGCTCCGCGGCACGTTCACCGGCGTCGCCGTGAAGGCCCCCGGCTTCGGCGACCGCCGCAAGCGCATGCTCGAGGACATCGCGATCCTCACCGGCGGCGAGGTCATCACCGAGGAGATGGGCCTCAAGCTCGAGAACACGCAGCTCTCGCAGCTCGGCCGCGCCCGCCGCGTCGTCGTCGGGAAGGACGCCACGACGATCGTCGACGGCGCCGGCGACACCGAGGCCATCAAGGGCCGCATCAACCAGATCAAGGCCGAGGTCGAGAACACCGACTCGGACTTCGATCGGGAGAAGCTCCAGGAGCGCCTCGCCAAGCTCTCCGGCGGCGTCGCCGTCGTGAAGGTCGGCGCGGCCACCGAGACGGAGATGAAGGAGAAGAAGCACCGCGTCGAGGACGCCCTCCAGGCGACCCGCGCGGCCCTCGAGGAGGGCATCGTCCCCGGTGGCGGCGTCGCGCTCCTCCAGGCCGGCGACACGGTGAAGCTCGACGACTACGCGTCCGACGAGCAGACCGGCGCCCGCATCGTCCTGCGCGCGCTCGAGGAGCCGCTCCGCCAGATCGCGGAGAACGCCGGCCTCGAGGGCTCGGTCGTCGTCAACGACGTCCGCAAGGCGAAGAAGGGTCACGGCCTCAACGCCGCGACCGGCGAGATCGTCGACCTCGTCGGCGAGGGTGTCATCGACCCGGCGATGGTGACGCGCTCCGCGCTCCAGAACGCCGCGTCGATCGCGAAGAACATCCTCACCACCGAGGCGATCATCTGCGAGATCCCCGAGAAGGACGGCGGGGGCGGCGGCATGCCGGACATGGGCGGCATGGGCGGCATGATGTAGTGCCCATCCCGGCGCGACGCGCCGGGAGCCCGCAGGATCTGGACGACGCCCCGGGTTGCCTCGCGACCCGGGGCGTCGTCGTTGCGCACCACGACCGCAGGAGAGAGAGGCGATGGCGAAGACCCTGTACAGCGCGACGGCGACGGTGACCGGAGGCCGCGGTGAGGGCCACGGGAAGACGGACGACGGGAGGCTCGAGGTCGACCTCCGCCTGCCCTCGGAAATGGGGGGCCCGCCCGACGGCGACGGGACGAACCCCGAGCAGCTCTTCGCGATCGGCTACGCCGCGTGCTTCGAAGGCGCGATCGGCGTCGTCGGCCGCCGGCTCGAGGTCGAGACCGGCGACGTGTCGATCGACAGCACGGTGAGCCTGCACCCCGAGCCGGGCGGCGGCTTCCGGCTCTCCGTCGGGCTCGACGTCTCGATCCCCCAGGCCGAGAGCACGGCGCAGGCGAAGGAGATCGTCGCCGCGGCGCACGAGGTGTGCCCGTACTCGAACGCGACCCGCGGGAACATCGAGGTCGCGCTCACCGCGAACGGCGAGGCGGTCTGAGCGACGTGTCCTCCGGCACCGTCGCCTCGCTCCACCGCTGGCCGGTGAAGTCGATGGGCGGCGAGCCGGTGGACGCGCTGCGCGTCGACCGGCGCGGCGCGGTCGGCGACCGCGCCCACGCCCTGCTCGACGCCGAGCGGTCCCAGCCCGGGCGCCCCGTCCTCCTCACGGCGCGGCAGGCCCCGCGGCTCCTCGCCTGGCGGGCGACCTACGAGGGCGTCGACCTCGTGCCCGACGAGGTGCCGCTCCCGACCCTCCACCCGCCCGACGGCGGGGCGCCGCTGCGCTGGGACGACCCCGCGCTGCCCGATCGGCTCGCCGCGGACCTCGGCCGTCCCGTGACCCTCGTGCGCGACGTCCACGGCCAGCAGGACCTCGGCGAGACCGTGCTCGTGACGACGGAGGCCTCGCACGCGACGGTCGACGCCGCGCTGGGCGGCCTCGACCTCCGCCGCTGGCGGCCGAACCTCCACGTCGAGCTCGACGCCGACGCGTTCGCCGAGGAGCGCTGGGAGGGCGGCGTCCTGCACGTCGGCGAGGCGGTCCTCGACCTGCTGCACCCGTGCACGCGCTGCGTCATCCCCACCCGCGACCCCGACACCCAGGTGAAGCGCGGGGAGATCCTCGCGTGGCTCGCACGGGAGCACGACACGCTCTTCGGCATCAACGCGCGCGCCCGTCACGCCAGCATGGTGCGCCGCGGCGACAAGGTGCACGTACAAGGTGTCCGATTGCGGTAGGAATGCCTCATGCACCCAGGAGCACACGATCCCCAGAAGCCCGCCCTCGTCATGGGCGGCAGCGGCGAGACCGTCACGTTCGGCGAGCTCGAGGCGAACGCCAACCAGATCTCGCATCTCTTGCGCGCGACCGGCCACGAGGTCGGCGGGCACGTCGCGATGTGCATCGAGAACGCGCCGGTCTTCCTCGATGTGCTGTGGGGCGCCCACTACGCCGGCCAGCTCTACACCGCCGTCTCGACGCACCTCAGCGCCGACGAGATCGCCTACATCGTCGACAACTGCGACGCGACGAGCTTCGTCCTCAGCGCGAAGTACGCCGACCACGCCGAGACGATCCGGGCGAAGACGCCGACGGTCGAGAACTACTACTCCGTCGGCGGCGACATCGCCGGCTACACGCCGCTGACGGACGCCCTCGCGTCGCACCCGACGACGCCGCTGCAGGAGGACCGCATCGGCGGCCGGGACATGCTCTACAGCTCCGGCACGACCGGCAAGCCGAAGGGGATCACTCCACGCGCGCTCGAGGCGCCGTACGACGCCCCGCACCTCATCGTGCCGGTCATCCAGAACCTCCTCGGCGGCTCGGCGCAGGACGTCTACCTGTCCCCGGCGCCGCTCTACCACGCGGCGCCGCTGCGCTGGGTGATGGGCTACCAGCAGCTCGGGGCGACGGTCGTGATGATGGAGCGCTTCGACGCCGAGCAGGCGCTCGACCTCATCGAGCGCCACCGGGTCACCGTCGGCCAGTTCGTGCCGACGATGTTCGTCCGCATGCTCCGCCTCCCCGACGAGGTCCGCGAGGGCAAGGACGTCTCCTCGCTCAAGGCCGTCGTCCACGCGGCCGCGCCGTGCCCGCCCGAGGTGAAGCAGGCGATGATCGACTGGGTCGGCCCGATCGTCCACGAGTACTACGGCTCGACCGAGGGCTGCGGCGTCACCTGGATCACGAGCGACCAGTGGGTCGCGCACCCCGGCAGCGTCGGCCGCGCGGTCATCGGGACGCCGAAGATCCTCGACGAGTCGGGCAACGAGCTCGGCCCGAACGAGACCGGCGGCGTGTACTTCGCCGACGGCCCGCCCTTCCAGTACCACAAGGATCCGGAGAAGACCGCGGCGGTCCACAACGACCAGGGGTGGGCGCAGTTCGGGGACATCGGCCACCTCGACGAGGAGGGCTTCCTCTACCTCACCGACCGCGCGTCGTACACGATCATCTCGGGCGGCGTGAACGTCTACCCGCAGGAGGCCGAGGACGCGCTCCTCAGCCACGACCAGGTGATGGACGCCGCCGTGTTCGGCGTGCCGGACCCGGACTTCGGCGAGAAGGTGCAGGCGGTCGTCCAGCCGCGCGAGATGCCCGCCGACGACGCGGCCGCCGCCGCGCTCGAGTCCGAGCTCATCGAGTTCTGCCAGTCGAAGCTCGCGAAGGTGAAGTGCCCGAAGAGCGTCCACTTCCGCGCGGAGCTGCCGCGGACGGACACGGGCAAGCTCTTCAAGCGCATCCTCAAGGAGGAGTACAAGAAGGCCTACGAGGAGGGGCGCCCCGTCCCGGCCTGAGCCCCGCGGCGCGACGCGGCCGACCGTTGAGGTCTTCGACCATTGCGGTCGGCCGCTATCCTCGGGACATGCCCGCGTCCCCGCCGTCGACGCAGTGCACCCCCGCCGCCGAGGCGTGGCGGCTCGCCGAGCGGCTCGTCCACGACGCGCGTGGTCACTTCTTCGCGGTCGCGCGCGAGCTCGAGCTCTCGCCGCCGCAGATCTGGGCGCTCCGGCGCCTCGAGCCGGGGAGGGGCACGCCGATGGGCGACCTCGCCGCGCACCTCCACTGCGACAGCTCGAACGTCACGGGCATCGTCGACCGCCTCGAGAAGCGCGGTCTCGTCGAGCGGCGGCCCGCCCCCCACGACCGCCGCGTGAAGCACCTCGTGCTCACCGGTGACGGCGCACGCCTGCGGGCCCGGCTCGTCGCCGCGCTCGACGATGGCCCCAACCCGTTCGACGCCCTCCCCGCGGCGGACCAGGAGGCGCTTCGCGACCTGCTGCGCCGCGCGACGGGTGTGTCGGAATGAGCCCGGGGCCCGGGCTCATTCCGACACACCGGCGCGGCGGGGTGGGGCCGAGCGGGCGCCGGCTGAACAGCTAGCGCACCGCCGACACCGGGCGCGGGGCCTCGCCGACGTACTTCGCCGTCGGGCGGATGAGCCGCGCCTCCTTCTTCTGCTCGAGGATGTGGGCGCTCCATCCCGCGACCCGCGCGCAGGTGAACATGGGGGTGAAGAGGTCGGCAGGCACCTCGGCGAGATCGAGGATGACCGCGCTCCAGAACTCGACGTTCGTCGCGAGGACCCGATCGGGCTTGCGGGCCTGCAGCTCGGCGAGGGCCGCCTTCTCGAGCGCCTCGGCGACCTCGAAGCGCGGCGAGCCCAGCTCGCGCGCCGTCCGCCTCAGGACGCGGGCGCGAGGATCCTCGGCGCGGTAGACGCGATGCCCGAAGCCCATGAGCCGCTCCCCGCGGTCGAGGGCCTGCTTCACCCACTTCTCCGCGTCGCCCATCTCCTCGACGCCCTCGATCATCTTGAGGACGCGCGAGGGGGCGCCGCCGTGCAGGGGGCCGCTCAGCGCGCCGACCGCGCTGGAGAGGGCCGCCGCGCAGTCCGCGCCCGTCGAGGTGACGACCCGCGCGGTGAACGTCGAGGCGTTCATGCCGTGCTCGGCGGCCGAGATCCAGTACGCGTCGATCGCCTTGGCGTGGTCCGGGTTCGCCTCGCCGCGCCAGCGGATGAGGAAGCGCTCGGCGATCGTGGTCGCCTTGTCGATCTCCTCCTGCGGCACCCAGGGCTTGCCGAGGCCGCGCGCGGACTGGGCGACGAAGCTCAGCGCCTGCACCGAGGCGCGCGCGAGGTCGTCCCGCGCCTCCTCGTCGGTGATGTCGATGACGGGCTTGTAGCCGTACTCCGGCGCGAGCATCGCAAGCGCCGACTGGACGTCCACGCGATGGTCGCCGGTGCGCACGAGGAGCGGGTGCGGCTGCGCGGGAGCGAGCCCGGGCCGGAACGAGCCGTCGACGAGGAGCCCCCACACGCCCTCGTAAGGCACCTCGCCGACGAGGTCCTCGATGTCGACACCGCGATAGCGGAGAGCGCCGCCCTCTTTGTCGGGCTCGGCGATCGTGGTGGCGAAGGCGACGACGCCCTCGAGGCCGGACTGGACTTCGCTCATGCGGAGAACCCTCTCAGGTGGTGGGAGCCGCGGATGACGCGGCGGGGACGGGGGTCGCGAGGCGCGTCTCGCGCTCACGGGCGCGGTCGGCCTCGTCGGTCTGCAGCGGCGCGAGGACCGCGAAGGCGGCGAGCGGCGCGAGCGCGGCGAGCGCGAAGCCGGCGCTCCACGAGACCACGGCGACGGTCGCGCCGAACGCCGCGGGCGCGACGGCGCTGCCGATCGCGACGATCATGTTCTGCAGGCTCATGGCCGTCCCCGCCCGGGCACGGCCGCTGATCTCCGCGGCGGCGGTGAACGCGAGGCCGTTCCACGACATCGTGCTCACCGCGGCGACGAGCGCGACGGGCACCGCGAGGACGGTGTGGGCGCCTGCGAGCACGGCGAGCGCGGCGAGGAGGACCGCGTTGCGGCGCGCGATGCGCCGCAGGAGCGGAAGGCGGACGCCGACCTGGTCGGAGCGGCGGCCGGCGACGATGCGCGCGGCGGCGCCGCCGAGCTGCGTCGCGGCGAGCGCGGCGGCGGCGAGCCCGACCGCCACGTCCTGGACGTCGACGAGGTAGAGGACGAGGAAGCTGAGGAGCGCCGACTGCGCGACGACGAGCAGCGCGCTCGCCGCGCCGAGCCGCCAGGCCCGCGGGTCCCGCGTCGGATGCGGCGGCAGGACGTACCCGTCGGGCACCGGGCGGTCCGGCGCGTCGCGCAGCCACACGCCGGCGACGGCCGCGGCCGTGAGGGTGAGGCCGGCGAGCGAGAGGAGGGCGAGGCGCAGCCCTCCCGCGCCCGCGAGGGCCGGGAGGCTGAGCGAGGCGATGGCGCCGCCGAGCGGCAGCGCCATCTGCCGGATGCCGAGGGCGTAGCCGCGTTCCCGGCGTGAGAACCAGCCCATGATCGCCCGCCCGCTCGCGCCGGTCGCGCTCGCGCCGAACATCCCGGCGAGGGCGAGGCCCGCGAGGAGCCACCCGAAGGTCGGGGCGAGGCCCGCGAGGACGAGAGCCGCCGCCGTGCCGACGAGACCGCTCGCCATGACGGGCCTCTCGCCGATGCGATCGGTGAGCATGCCCCACGGGACGAGCGTGATCGTCACCCCGAGGCTGAGGGCGGCGAAGCCGAAGCCGACCTGCGGGAGGGTGAGGTCGTAGGCGTCGCGCAGCGCGGGGCCGAGCGCCGGCAGCCCCATGCGCAAGGCGGCGAACGCCCCGGCGCCCAGGGCGCCGACCCCGAGGACGACCCACCGATAGCGATCGGTGCCGTACTGGGTCACGCGGCGGCTCCCCCCCTGGCCGGCGCCTCGCCGCGCGCCCGCGCACGGTGTCGCCGGGCCTTCGCGGCGTTCCCGCACGTCTTCATCGAGCACCACCGGCGGCGGCCCGCCGGCGAGCGGTCGTAGAAGCGGGCGCTGCAGTCCTCGGCCTCGCAGACGCGGACGCGCGCCCGGCCCTCCGGGGTCCCGAGCATCGTCGCGGCGTCGAGGGCGACCTGCCCGAGCGCACGGCGAGGCGAGTCCGCGGGGGGACGCTCGGTGAGGACGGGCGACCCGTCGGCGCCGACGGCGAGCTGCGGGCGCGCCCCGGCGAAGACGATCCAGTCGTCGACGAGCGCGACGGCCGCGGGGTCGGCCGGCTCGCCGGCGAGCGTGGCGAGGACGAGGGCGTCGATCGCCTCGCGAAGACCGCGAGCGTCGTCGAGCACGTCGCGCGGGAGGCGCGCCGCGGGAGCGTCCATGAGCCCCGCCTCGACGAGCCAGAGCGCGAGGTCGCGCGTCGTGCACAGCGTCTCGACGCTGCGGCGCCAGCGCTCGCGGCGGGTGTTGACGAGGTCGAGCGACGGGCGGCCGCCGAGCCAGTACCAGTACGGCTGCCCGGCACGCAGGGGCAGCGCGAGGCCCTCGGGGAGATCGAGGTCCGAGCGATCGTCGACGGGCCGCAGCTGCATAACCCCAATGCTAGCACTCATATGGTTACGCGCGGGCGTCGCGCGGCCCGGGTCACTAGGCTCGCGCGTCATGCCCCCCTCACCCGACGACGTCCTCTTCCGCCCCGTCGACGAGCTCGCCGCCCTCGTGCGCTCCGGCGAGGTGGCGGCCCGCGAGCTCGTCGAGACGTCGCTCGCCCGCATCGACCGCCTCGACGGCGAGGTCGGGGCGTTCGTCGACGTCTACGCGGAGGATGCCCTCGCCGCCGCCGACGCGATCGGGCCCGACGACCCCCGGCCGTTCGCGGGCGTCCCGGTCGCCATGAAGAACAACCGCGCGGTCGCGGGGAAGCGGCTCACGTTCGCCGCGGACCTCATGGGGGACTTCATCGCGCCGACCGACCACAACACGACCCGTCGGCTGCGGGACGCGGGGATGATCGTCGTCGGCTCCACCTCGCTGCCCGAGTACGGGATCCTCCCGGTCACCGAGCCGGTGCGGTTCGGCCCGACGCGCAACCCGTGGGACCTCGGCCGCACGCCCGGCGGCTCGTCCGGCGGCTCGGCGGCCGCCGTCGCCGCCGGGATGGTCCCCGTCGCGCACGCCAACGACGGAGGGGGATCGACGCGCATCCCCGCCGCCTGCTGCGGGCTCGTCGGCCTGAAGCCGCAGCGAGGCCGGATCTCGCTCGCCCCCGAGCTCGGCTACCAGCTCCTCGTCCAGGACGGCGTCCTCACGCGCACGGTCGCCGAGACCGCCGCGCTCCTCGACGTCCTCGCCGGGATGGAGCCCGGAGACATCGCGTGGGCGCCGCCGCCCGAGGCGCCCTTCGCCGAGCTCGCCCGCCGCGACCCGGGACGGCTCCGCGTCGCGCTCGTCACGCGCGCCCCGCTCGAGACCGCGGCGCTCGACCCCGCCTGCGAGCAGGCGGTCCGCGATGCCGCGGCGCTCCTCGAGTCCCTCGGCCATGAGGTGGAGGAGCCCGACGCCGCGACCGTCCCCTGGCCGATGCCGGGCATGCTCGAGCTCTTCACCGCGGCGTTCGGGCCGGCCGTCACGATGCAGACGGCGTTCGCCGGGATGGTGAGCGGCGTCGAGCCCTCCCCCGACCGGATGGAGCCGCTCAGCTGGGCGATCTGGGAGATCTGCGCCGGGATGAACGCGACGGCGGCATCGCTCGCCGACGCGCAGCTCCACGGCATCGCGCGCGGGATCGTCCAGTGGTCGTCGCAGTGGGACGTCCTCCTCATGCCGGCGCTCGCCGAGGCGCCGGTCCCGATCGGCGAGATCGACTCGACCTCGGACGACCCGATGGCCGACTTCGCCCGCTCGGGGCGCTTCACGCCGTACACCGCGATCTCGAACCTCACCGGCTCCCCGGCGATGTCGCTGCCGCTGTACGCCCGTCCCGCCGACGACGAGGTCGCGCCCGGCCTCCCGCTCGGCATCCAGCTCGTCGGCCGGCCCGCCGACGAGGGGACCCTGCTCGCGCTCGGCGCCCAGATCGAGGCGGCGGCGCCGTGGGCCTCGAGGCGCGCGCCGGTCTCGTGACCGGCCCCGTGAGCGGGCGTCAGGCCGCGCCGAGGACCGCGGCCATGCGCTGAGGGCGGACGCCGAGGCGCTCGGCGTCCGCCGTCCCCGACCGCGAGGTCATCGAGACCTCGAGCAGCTCGGCCTCGTCCCACGTCGCGATGGCGCGGCTGGGGACGAGCGCCCCGACGGCGCGCAGCGCCCGCGACGTGATCGCCGTCGGGACCGGGACGATCGGCCGGTGATGTCCGGTCGATCGGACGGCGAGATCGATCATCTCGCGCCCGGTGAGGGTCTCGGGGCCGGCGAGCTCGTAGCGCGCGGACCCTTCGGCGGGCTGGGCGTCGTGGCCGGCGGGCGGATGGCCCAGGACGGTCATCGTGCAGTCGGCGACGTCGTCGGCCCAGACCGGCTGGAAGCGAGCGCGACCGCGGCCGCTCATGGGGACGGCCGGCAGGAGCGCGAGCCGCTTGTACAGGGAGATCGCCGGGTCGTCCGGCGCGTAGACGATCGAGGGAGCGAAGATCGTGTGACGCAGGCCGCTCTCACGGACGGCCTCCTCGGCGAACGCCTTCGACCGCAGGAACCGCGTGCGGTTGTGCGCCGTCGCCGACAGCGCGCTGAAGAAGACGAAGTGCTCCACGCCCGCCTTCTCCGCGGCCTGCACCATCCGCCACGTCGCGATCCCGCCGAGCTCCTCGATGGATCCCTGCGGCTGGTCCCGGCTCGCCGCCGCGAGGTGGACGACCGTCTTCACGCCCCGCAGGGCGTTGCGGAAGGAGGGCGGGTCGGCGAGATCGCCGAGGGACAGCTGCACGCGGACGCGCTCCGCCCCGAGGCGCTTCGGGTCGCGGACGAGGACCCTGACGGGCACTCCCGCGGCGATGAGGCGGCGCAGGAGCGCCGATCCGACGGGGCCGGTGGCTCCGGTGAGGAGGAGCATCGGGGGCGCAGGGTATCCGCCGCGCGGACGGTCGGCTCTCGCGGCGCTCCCCACGTCGAGGGGACGCCCTCTGCCGATCGGGGGCGAGCGACGTCCTCTCCCCCGCTCCTGGCGTAGTATTGCCCGCTCCAAGCTGCTCAGTCAGACGAGATCGGAGTCAAGAAGCCCCATGGCCTACGTCATCGCGGAGCCCTGCGTCGGGACGAAGGACAACTCCTGCGTGGAGGTCTGCCCCGTCGACTGCATCCATCCCACGCCGGACGAGCCGGACTACGACAAGGTCGACCAGCTCTACATCGACCCGGAGGAGTGCATCGACTGCGACGCGTGCGTCGAGGCCTGCCCGGTCGACGCCTGCTTCGCGGAGGATCAGATCCCCGACGAGTGGTCGAAGTTCGTGCAGATCAACGCGGACTACTTCTCGAACCGCTGATCGGGCCGGTCCGCGGGGGCCCTTCCCCCGCGGGCCCTCCGCGCCTCGCAGGCCGACGACGGCCCCACCGCGAGGCGCCCGACGCTAGGGTGCGCGCATGGTGATGACGAACATCCGCGCGCGTGCCCGTGCCGGCGTCGTCGTCCTCGGCGTCGCCGCGACCCTCGGGCTCGCGGCGTGCGGCGACGACGGCGGCGACAACGAGGACTACGAGGCCGCGCTCAACAACTTCTGCGGGGCGCTCCTCGAGAAGCAGCAGAGCCTCGAGGCCGAGGTCCAGGAGGCCGCCGGGAGCGCCGCGAGCGACCCCGCCGCCGCGACCGACGCCCTCGCCGGCGTTCTCCGCGACTACGCGGGGACCCTGACGGGCGAGCTCGAGACGCTCAACGAGACCGACGCCCCCGGCGACTACTCGGAGTTCGACGAGGGTCTCAGCAGCGGCATCACGCAGGTCGCCAAGATCGCGAACGAGACGGCCGACAAGCTCGAGAAGGTCGACCTGTCGGGCGTGCAGGAGGGCGACACGTCGGGCCTTCAGGACCTCCAGGCGGCACTCACGGGCCTCCAGCAGACGGAGAACCCGCTCGAGAACCTCG
Source organism: Paraconexibacter sp. (assembly GCF_059438195.1). Classification (NCBI taxonomy): domain Bacteria; kingdom Bacillati; phylum Actinomycetota; class Thermoleophilia; order Solirubrobacterales; family Paraconexibacteraceae; genus Paraconexibacter; species Paraconexibacter sp. The sequence continues at coordinate 52,739 of NZ_JBLKKY010000020.1, read as the reverse complement.
AGGCTCCCGCCGAGCTCGAGGAGGCGGCTCCGAACTGCGAGGAGCTCAACAGCGGCGGTGGGTCGGGCGGCGAGTCCGGCGGCACCGAGACGACGGAGTAGTCATCACCGCGCCCGCGGATGCGGGCGGACTCCCGGTGGGGTGGGCCGGCGCGGCGCGCCGGCCCACCCGCCCGAAGACGAGAGAGGGCCGCCCCAGGGCGGCCCTCTCTCGTGCCGGATGAGCGTCGCGCTCAGGCCATCGGGAGCGAGACGCCCGACGGCGACGGCCCCTCGGGAGGCCCGTCCCCGGCGGAGGAGCCGGCGGGGACGACGTCGAGGATCGGCAGCGGCTCGGGGGTCATCGCGATGATGCCCCGTGCCGCCTGGCGGACGGCCTGGGCCGCGGGGTCGTCGGGATCGAGCGCGACGAGCGGGACGCCGGCGTCCGCCTGCTCGCGGAGCGGCATCGTGAGCGGCACCTTCGCGAGGAGCGGGACGTCGAGCTCGTCGGCGAGCGCCTCTCCGCCGCCCTCGCCGAAGATCGTGAAGCGCTCGCCGCCCGGCGTCGTGAAGTTGCTCATGTTCTCGATGACCCCGGCGATCTCGAGGTTCACCTTGTGGGCCATCTCGGCGCTGCGCCGGGCGACCTTCTGGGCCGTCGGCTGCGGCGTCGTGACGATGAGGAACTTCGCCTGCGGCAGGAGCTGGCTCAGGGTCATCGAGACGTCGCCCGTCCCCGGGGGAAGGTCGACGAGGAGGTAGTCGAGCGCTCCCCACTCGACGTCCTCGAGGAACTGGGTGAGCGCCTTGTGGAGCATCGGCCCGCGCCAGACGACCGCGCTGTCCTCCTGCACGAAGAAGCCGATCGACATCACCTTCACGCCGCCGGACTCGAGCGGCACGATCTTGCGCTGCGCGCTCACGGGCGGCCGCTCGGCGCCGAGACCGAACATGCGCGGGATGGAGTAGCCCCACACGTCCGCGTCGAGGATCCCGACGCGCTTCCCGTCGGCGGCGAGCGCTGTCGCGAGGTTCGCCGTCATCGACGACTTCCCGACGCCGCCCTTGCCGGACCCGACGCAGATGACGTTGCGGACCTCGGCGAGCGCGCCGGCCGGCAGGCTGCCGCGGCCGAGCGAGCGCTGGAGCTCCGCCTTCTCCTTGTCGGAGAGGACGTCGAAGGAGACGTTGACCGCCGTCACCCCGTCGAGCTCGCCGACGGCCTTGGCGACCGCCGTCTCGAACTGGGCCTTGATCGGGCACCCGGGCGTCGTGAGGGAGACCGTGACGTCGACGGCACCGCCCTCGTGCTGCTCGATGCTCCGGACCATCCCGAGGGTGACGATGTCCTGGCGCAGCTCCGGGTCGATGACGGAGCGCAGGGCCTCGTTGATCTCGTCGCGCGTGGGCATCAGCCGATTCTCGCAGACCGAGGGCTCCGGAAAGACCTCGGGCCCGTCCGGAGACGGGCCCGAGGCCGAGGGAGGAGAGGGTGCTTCTTCGACTGTCGACGGGATATGAGGTCGACAGACTCACCGCCGTGTGGGGCTCCTCTCCGGGGCCCCGGCGGGGAAGGGGTGTCAGACGAGCGAGGCGACCCGCTTCTGGACCTCGCTGGCGGCCTGCGTGCTCGCCGTGATGCCGGACTGCACGATGTTCTCGACCTGGACGCCGATGTTCTCGGCGCGCGCCGTGACGTTCTTCACGCGCGGGTCCTTCGCGACCTTCTCGACGTCCGCGCGGAAGGTCTTCAGCTCGCGCTCGATCGGCGCCGTGCGCGTGTCGAGCTCCTTCTCGAGCCGCGTGCGCGCCTTCTTCACCTCGCGCTCGAGGCGGGTGCGGCGCTGGCGCAGCTCGCGCTCGACCTGCGTGCGCGTGCGCTTGACCTCGCGCTGCAGCTTGTTGCGCGCGGTCGTGCCGCGACGCTCGAACTTGCGCAGCTGGGTCTCGAGCTTCTTCTGGCGGGCCTTGAGCTCCTTCTCGCGGGCCTCGGCGGTCGCGTACGCGCCGCGGACGTCCTCGACGCGGGCGACGAGCGTGTCACGCGCGATGAGAGCGGCGCCGACAGGGATGACGACGGCCTTCTCGGCGTACTCGACGACCGTGTCCTGGACCTTCTCGGCGGTCGTGCGCGCCTCGGAGGCCTTCGCCTCGGCGCCCCGCTCGGCCTTGGTCGCGGCGGTCTTGCGCGCCGTCGCGCCCTGGTTCTTCGCGCGGGTCGCGGCCGCCTTCTTCGCGGCGGTGGAGCGCTTCGTCGCGTTCGTGTCGCGCTTGGTGGCCGCGGTCTTCGCGGTTGTGCTGGAGGTGGTGTCGGCCATGGTGGAGTCCTCTGCTGGCGGCTAAGGAAGTTATCTCTAAGTTGTTCGCTACGGGAGCGTACCCGTCGAACACCTGTTTGTAAACCCCGCCGCGGGCTGCGTTACAGGATGGAACGGGCGTTCGACGATCTGTGACGCGGCTCACGGATATCCGCGGCCGCTCGCCACGTCTACGAGCCGCCTTCCCGGGCGGACCGCGCGGCCCCGTGCCCGCTTGCCGGATCAGCCGACGCGGTCGAGCCAGCGCTGCGGCGCGCGGATCTCGTCGCGCGTCGGGGCCGCCTCGGGCGAGTCCCATGCCGTCCGCAGCGCCCGGCGGCCCCCCGCGGCGACGACCGCGTCGCAGAAGTCCCGGCCCTCGCCGTACTGACGGAGCTTCGCGTCGACGCCGAGGAGCCGCGCGACGACGGTGTCGAGCACGCCGCGCTCGCCCCGCCGTGCGGTCATCGCCCGCCGGAGCGCCGCGACGTCCTCGACGTCGTCGGCGCCGACCTCGTCCATGACGTGCTCGGCGTGCCCCTCCACGAGGGTCATGAGCGCCTGGACGCGGTCGAGGACCGCGAGGACGTCGGGCGAGGCGACCGCGCGGAGGATGTCGCCCTCGCGGATGTGGCCGATGAACGCGCCGAGGTCGTCGAGCGAGGGGAGTCGCAGCGCCGAGCGCAGGTCGATCCCGACCTCGAGGCGCTCGACGAGATCGGCGACGAGGCGGTCGAGCTCGCCGCGGAGCCACGGGACGGCGGCGAACTGGACGGCGTGCGTCACCTCGTGCGCGCAGACCCAGCGGACGAGGTCGTCGAGCGGGACGTCCATCGACCTCGCCGCGCCCTCGAGGTTCGGCGCGACGAGGACGAGGCGGGTCGGAGGCCGGTCCGGCCCCCGCATGAGACCCGGCTCCACCTGGCCGAGGACGCGACCCGCGAGGACCCCGGTGACGACGCCGGCCTCGGCGCCGGCGAGCGTGCCGACCGCGGCGCCGGCGACGCCGGAGAGCGGGCCGAGCGCGTCGCCCGCGCGCGAGAGGCCCGGCTCGATGACCGGGGCGAGGGTCTCGACGTTCATGTCGATCCAGGTCCCGCGCCCGATCCACTCGGGGGACGGGAGGTCCTCGACCGGCTCCATGCGGGCGTAGTCGGCGATCCGCTCCGCCGCGGCGTCGCAGACGCCGATGAGGTCGACCGGAGGCGGGCTCTCCGGGGCGCCCGTCCCGTCCCCGGACAGCGCTCGCCCGACGAGCCCCGCGACGCGTCGGTCGAGCGTCGCCATGCCTCAGCCCTCCTCGGGCGCCGGCAGCGCGAGGAGGCGATCGAGCGAGGCGGCGGAGCGCGCTGCGACGACGGGGGCGATCGCCTCGAGGTCGGTGAGCGGAGCGCCGAGGGGGTCGTCGTACCCCGGGAACGCGACGACCCCGCCGCTCTCGCGCACGATGAGCTGCGCGGCCGCCGAGTCGACCGCGCGCGACTTCCACAGCGTCGCCATCCCGTCGACCCGCGTGAGCGCCACCTGGCACATCGAGATCGCGATCGAGCCCACCGCGCGGATGCGGTGGACGTGCTCGAGGAGGGCGTCCGAGGACTGCCGCAGCCACCACGGGTGCGCGGACTCGACCGCGACGAGCTCGAGCCGGCCGTCCTCGACCGTCCGCTCCGGCGGCGGGTCGACGATGCGCCGGCCGTCGAGGAAGGCGCCACCGCCCCGGACGGCGTGCCACTCCTCGCCCGGGCCGAGGTCGTAGACGTAGCCGAAGACGACGTCGGCCATCGTCGGGCCGTCGGCGACCGCGATCGAGATCGCGTGGTGGGGCATCCCCCGCTTCGCGTTCATCGAGCCGTCGATCGGGTCGACCACGACGAAGGGCGGGCCGCCGCCCGCGCCGTAGTCGACGATCCCGCGCTCCTCGCTCACGACGGTGAACGTGGCGCCCGCCTCGTCATGGAGGGCCTCGAGCGCCCGGAAGACGTGGTCCTCGGCCGCCGCGTCGATGACGAGCGTGCGGTCGCCGCCCTCGCCGCGCTCCCCGGTCTCGACGACGCGCTCGGCGCTCGTCGGGTGCTCGCGCAGGACGGATTCGAGCCCGGCGCGCGCCCGGCGGGAGACCTCGAGCCAGTCGTGACGGAGGACCGCGTCGGCGGCGTCGGTCGGAGGAGTCATCCGCCTCTACTCTAGACCGGTGGACGTCCCGCCCCACCCCCATGCGCCGGGCCCCGAGGCCGACGCCGGGCTCACCGCCGCCCAGCGGCGCGCCGTCGCGCACCGCGGAGGACCGCTGCGCGTCGTCGGCGGCGCGGGGACCGGGAAGACCCGCACGCTCGTCGCGCGGGTCGCGGCCCTCGTCGCCGAGGGCGTCTCGCCCGACGAGATCGTCGTGCTCACCCTCACGAGCGGCGCGGCGGACGAGCTGCGCCTGAGGATCGAGAGCGCGCTCGGCGCCCGGGCGTTCGCCGACCTCGCGGTCGGCACCGTCCCCGGGCACGCGGGCCGCATCCTCCGCGAGGAGGCCGCCGAGGTCGGGCTCGACCCCTTCGCGCTCCCCGCCTCCACGGCGGACCGGCTCGCGCTCCTCCTCGAGCGCATCGACGACCTCCCGCTCCGCCACCACGACCTGGGCGGCAACCCCGCCAACGTCCTCGCGCGGCTCATCGACCGCATCGACGCGCTCAAGGACGAGCTCGCCGGCCCGCAGGACGTCGCCGACTGGGCCGCCACGCTGCCGGGCGAGGACCCGCGCACCGAGCGCGAGCGCGAGTTCGCGAGCTTCTACGCCGTCCACGACCGCCTCCTCGCCGAACGCGGCGCGATCGACGACGGCGACCTCGTGCTCCGCGCCCACCGGCTGCTCCGCGACCGCCCCGACGTCCGGGCGCGCGTCATCGCGCGCCGGCCCCACGTCCTCGTCGACGAGTACCAGGACCTCGCCCCCGCCCACACCGAGCTCGTGGCGCTCCTCTCGGACCCCGCCGGGGGCGCCTCGCTCGTCGTCGCCGGTGACGACGACCAGGCCGTCCGCGCCGGCGGACGCCTCGCCGGTCGCACGCTCGCCGCGCTCGAGGAGCGCCATCCGGGCCTCGAGACGATCGTGCTCGAGCGCGTCCACCGCGGGCGCGACCGCGTCCTGCGCGCGGGCGCGGCGGTCGTCGGGCCGGCGCCCGGGCGCATCGCGAAGCCGCTCCAGGGCGACGAGGGCGGCAGCGTGCGCTTCTGGCGCTGCGAGAACGAGCGCGCGCAGGCGCAGGGGACGGCCGCCGAGATCGAGCGGCTCATCCGGGCCGGGACGCCGCCGGAGCGCATCGCCGTCCTCGTCCGCAGCGTCCGCAACGAGGGGCAGGCGGTCGCCGTCGCGCTCGAGGAGCGCGCCGTCCGCTACCGGCTCGTCGGCGCCGCGGCCTTCTTCCAGCACGCCGAGGTGCGGGACGTCCTCGCGTGGCTGCGGCTCCTCGTCGACCCCGGGGACGCCGCCGCGGTCGTGCGCGCGATCGCCCGGCCGCCCGTCGACCTGCGCTCGATCGACGTCGCGCGGTGCGTCCAGATCTCGCGCCGGCGGAAGGTCGACATGGTGCAGGCGCTCGTCGCCGCGACCGAGTCCCCGCAGCTCCCCCCGGAGGCGCGCGACCGGATCCAGGCGTTCCTCTCCCTCCATCGCGCCGCCGCGGCGGCGCTCGACACGACGAGGCCCGACCTCTTCGTCCACCGCCTCATCGACCGGCTCGGTCTCCGCCGCCAGCAGCTCTTCTCCGCGCAGGCGGACGTCGCCGAGCGGCTGCGCCAGCTCGCGCGGCTGGGCGAGATGGCGGCCGCGTACACCCGCCGGGCCCCGCACGCGACGGCACGCGAGTTCGGCCGCTACCTCGCCGCGGTCGCCGATGCCGGGGCCCCCGGGCTCTTCGACGAGGAGGACAGGGCGGCCGCCGCCGAGCACGCGGCGCGCGGCCGGGCCGGGGCGGTGTCCGTCCTCGCGGTCCACGCCGCGAAGGACCTCGAGGTCGACCACGCGTTCGTGCTCGGGCTCCACTCCTCCCGGTGGCCCGGCGGGCGCCGCACCGTCGTCGCTCCGGTGCCCGACGCGCTGCGGCTGCGCGCGGCCGACGAGGCCGGCCCCGACGTGCGGACCGCGCACCGCGACGCCCACGCCGATCACGTCGCCGCGATGCGGCGGCTCCTCCACGTCGCGCTCACGCGCGCCCGGGAGGGGCTCGTCCTCGCGTACGCGGCGACGGGCGAGCGCGGGGATCCGCAGGCGCCGTCGCCGTTCGCCGAGGAGGCGCGGGCGGCGCTCGGCGCGGGCTGGGAGGACCGCGAGGAGGAGCTCTTCGGGCCCGACGAGGCGCTCCACAGCACGTACCGGGCGCTCCGCGACGAGCTGCTCGAGAGCGTCCCGAAGATCGGCGGCGCGCTCGGCGAGATGCGGCTCGACACCGACCTCGACGTCGCGCACGGGGCCGTCCGCTACCTCGAGCTGCTCAAGCTCGGCGCGCTCATGGCGCGCCCGGCCGGGCTCTCGGTCGCCGACGCGCTGCCGGACGCCAACGCCCGCGTCCTCCAGGCCGCGACGGCGCAGCAGCGCGAGATCTTCCTCACGAGCCCGCTCGACGACTTCATCCTCGGCGCCGAGCGCGACGCGCGGGCCCGCGCCGCCGCGACCGCGGCCCGGGAGGAGCCGTCGCTCGAGGCGTTCCTCCCGCGCCGCGGGGAGGGCCTCGTCCTCAGCGCGTCCGACATCGACACGTACCGGACGTGTCCGCTCAAGTACAAGTTCGCCCGCGTCTTCCGCATCCCGCAGGAGCCGACGCTCAACCAGCGGTTCGGCATCGTCGTCCACCAGGTCCTCGAGCGCTTCCACGTCCAGGGGCTGCGCGAGCTCGACGACCTCCTCGACCTCCTCGACGCGGGGTGGCGGCGCAGCGGGTTCGGCGACAGCGAGCACGAGCGCCAGCTGCGCGCGAAGGCCGTCACGGCCCTCCACCGCTACCACGAGCGCTTCCTCGAGGAGCGCAGCGAGCCGATGTGGTTCGAGCGCGGCTTCCAGTTCCGCCTCGGCCCGCACGTCCTGCGGGGCCGCGTCGACCGGGTCGACCGGCTGCCGGACGGCGGCTACGAGCTCATCGACTACAAGACCGGCCGGCCGAAGACCGCCGCGCAGCTCCGCGACGACGTCCAGCTCTCCCTCTACGCGATCGGCGCTCGCGAGGCGTGGGACCTCGACAGCGCGGCCGGCTCCTACCACTACGTCCTCGACGACGAGAAGGTCGCGGTCCCGCCCGAGGCGCTCGACCCCGAGTGGCTCACCGAGACGGTCGACGAGGTGGCCGAGGGCATCCAGGGCCAGGGCTTCGAGCCGACGCCGAGCTACTCGGCGTGCGCGATGTGCGACTACCGCATCGCGTGCCCGGCGGCGGAGCGCTAGGCGTCAGCCGCGGCCGGACCCGCCGGGGCCGTCGTCCGGGCCCCGCTGGCGGAGGAAGCGCTGGAACTCGCGGGCGAGGACGTCGCCGGACGGGAGGTCGCCGGAGCCCTCCGCCTCCGACTCCTCCTCGGCGGCCTGCTCGAGCCGCTCGACGAACGCCTGGACCTCGGGATCGCTCTGGACGGCGAGCGACACCTGGCGCTCGTAGTCCCCCGCGGCCTCCTCGAGCTCGCTCGCGTCGACCGAGACGCCGACGAGGCCCTCGAGCTTGCGGGTGAGCGCGAGCGCCGCCTTCGGGTTCGGCGCCGCGGCGACGTAGTGGGGGACCGCCGCCCACAGCGACGCGCTGGGGAGGCCGGCCCGCGCGCAGGCGGTGTGCAGGACGCCCGTGATCCCGGTCGGCCCCTCGTAGCTCGAGGACCGCAGGTCGAGGCGGTCGACGAGCCCGGGGTCGGAGGCGATGCCGGTGATCGACACGGGGCGCGTGTGCGGCACGTCGGCGAGGAGCGAGCCGAGGGTGACGACGAGCTGGACGCCGATCGCCTCGGCGACGTCGATGATCTCCTGGCAGAAGGTGCGCCAGCGCATCGACGGCTCGGGGCCGTGGAGGAGGACGAGGTCGCGGGGCGCGCGGGGCACGCGGGCGGCGAAGAGCTCCACCTCGGGCCAGACGATCTCGCGCGTGAGGCCCTCGACGAGCTGGATCTTCGGGCGGCTCGCCTGGAAGTCGAAGAAGTCCTCGGCGTCGATCGACGCGAAGCGGCTCGCGCCGAGCGACGAGCCGACGAACTGCAGCGCCGCCGTCGCGGCGTCGCCCGCGTCGTTCCACCCCGAGAACGCGCACACGAGAGCGGGGGCGCGGAGGCCGTCGGGGCGGTGATCCCAGTTGAGGGAGGGCATCCGGGCCACGGTACATCATGGGTTCGTGCCCGAAGCACCGGTCACCCCGCCCGACGCGGCGCCCGCCCCCGGGTCCGCGACGCCGACCGTCGCCGCCCTGCGTCCCGGCGACGTCGTCGAGCTCGTCCTCGCGTGCACGCGCAAGGACCGCCTCCTCGCGCGATCGGGCACCCCGTACCTCGCCCTCGAGCTGCGCGACCGGACCGCGGCGATCCCCGCGCGCGTCTTCCGCGACGCCGACCGCCTCGCCGCCGGCTTCGAGCGCGGCGACCTCGTCCGCGTCCGCGGCCGCGCCGAGCGGTTCCGGGACGAGCTGCAGCTCGACGTCGAGCGCATCGCGCGGGCCGAGGCCGCCGACGCCGACCCCGCCGCGTTCCTCCCCGTCGCCTACCGCGACCTCGACGAGCTCGACGGCTTCCTCGAGCACCTCGCCTCGGAGGTCCACGACCGCGGGTACCGGGCCCTGCTCGACGCGATGCTCGCCGACGAGGTCCTGCGGCGAGCCTGGCGGCGGGCGCCGTGCACGCGCGCCGGGCACCACGCGTACCTCGGCGGGCTCCTCGAGCACACGGTCGCCGTCGCCACGCTCGCGCTCGAGTCCTGCCAGCTCCACCCGCGCCTCAACAGCGACCTCCTCCTCACGGCGGCGATCGTTCACGACATCGGCAAGACGGAGGAGTTCACCTACGGGGCCGAGATCGGGCTCAGCGACGCGGGCCGTCTCCTCGGCCACGTCGAGCTCGGGCTGCGGATCATCGAGCGACGCGCGGCGGCGATCGGCGCGCTCGACGACGCCCGGCGCCTCGCGCTCGCGCACTGCGTCCTCACCCACCACGGGCCCGACGCCGCACCGGGCCGGCGGTTCGGCTCCCCCGAGGCCCTCGCCCTCGCCCGCCTCAACGCGCTCGACGCGTCGGTGAAGGGCGCGCTCGAGCACGGCCTCGACGGCGGCGGCGGGGGACGTCCCGCTCAGACACCATGACCGGACGCCGCGCCGGAATGCCGTAGCGTCCCTGGTCGTGCAGCTCGCCGTCACCGCCATCGGCCCCGACCGTCCGAACGTCCTCGCGGCGGTGACCGGGGTGGTCGCCGCCCACCGCGGGGAGATCGCCGACGCGCGCGCGTCCGTCCTCGCCGGCCACGTGAGCGTCGCCCTCGTCATCGACGCCCCGGACGGCCTCGACGTCGAGGACCTGCGGCGCGACCTCACCTCGGTCGCCGAGGACCTCGGGCTCGTCGCGGTGCGCGTCGACGCCCTGCCGGCCGGCGCCTCGATCGCCGCGCCCGAGGTGACCCACGTCGTGACGGCGACCGGGTCGGACCACCCGGGGATCATCCACGCGGTGACGCACCAGCTCGCCCGCCACGGCGTGCGGGTCTGCGACCTGCAGGCGAGCCGGATCCCCGACGACGGCAGCGACCTCTCCGTCGTCATGCTCGAGGTCGCGATCCCGGCGTCGGTCGATGCCGACATGCTCACCGACGCGCTGCGCGCCGTCGGCGGCGAGCGCGGGCTCGAGGTCGAGCTGCGCGAGCTCGACGAGGCCTGAGCCTCAGACCTCGAGCGCCGCGTAGGTCTCGAGGCGGCGGCGGACGGCCTCGGGGATCGGCGTCTTCTCCGCGGTCCGCGCCGTGACGAAGACGTGGCGGATCGTCCCCTCGGTCGTCACCTCGCCGCCGACGCGCATCTCGATCGCGGTCGTCATGCCCGTCGTCCCGAGGCGGGTGATCGTGAGGCCGACGTCGAGCTCGTCGTCGAACCGCACAGGCCGGACGTACCGGATCGTCACCTCACCCACGACGAGGTCGACGCCGTGCTCGTCGAGCATCGCGTCGTAGCTCCCGAAGGCCTCGCGCCACAGCTCGGTGAGCGCGACGTCGACGTAGGCGACGAAGTTCGCGTTGAAGACGTGCCCCTGGGCGTCGCACTCGTGGTAGCGGACGCGCAGGCGGTGGACGAACGCGCTCACGCGGCCGCCTCCGCGGGGAGGACGAGCGCGGCGTGGTGGACCGTGATGAGGCGCTCCCCGACGGCGGGGACGAGCGTGAGAGCGCGACGCGCCGCCCACTTCGCGGTCCCGGCAGCGCGGCCGCGCGGCGTCTGCGCCCAGTAGGTGTGCACGGCACGCGGCAGCGGGTCGCTGAGCCGCGCGACGACCCGCATGCCTGCGTCGGCGACGAAGCGGTCGACGGCGGCGCGGTCGAAGCGGTGGAGGTGGCCGATCTCCTCGGCGTGCGCCCGCTTGGCGGGCCGGCCCGCCGAGAGGTTCGCCTCGAGCGGCACCTCGAGGACGACGGCGCGGCAGGCGCGCGCGGTCTCGCGCAGCGTCGCCGCCGGGTCGGGGACGTGCTCGAGCACGTGCGAGAGGACGCCGAGGTCGTAGGAGCCGTCCTCGGCGGGCAGGTGCTCGCCGTCGAACGCGTGCACCTCGTCGATCCCGGGCTGGTCGCGCGCGATCTCGACAGCGGTGCGCGAGAGCTCGTAGCCGACACGCGACGCGCCGAAGCCCCGCCGCGCGAGCTCGGCGAGCATCGCGCCGTCGCCGCATCCGACGTCCGCGATCGTGCGCGGCGCGAGGCCGCCGCGGTCGCACAGGCGGATGACGTGGTCGGCCTTCGGAGCGGCGCTGAGGAGGCGCCACCGGCGCGACCGCTCGCCCTCGGCGGCGGTCGCCGCACCGGCGTAGCAGTCGTCGTAGAAGCGCTGGAGATCGGGCACGGGTCCTGTCACGCGGACCTCACGGTAGCCCCTCGTCGGGGTCGGGCGCGGGCCGCGGGCGCGCGAGCTGCCAGGCGACGAAGAGGAGGAGGCCGGCGAAGGCGACCTCGATGACCCGCTCCGGGAGGGCGTTGACGAGCACGACGCCGAGGATCGCGCCGGGGATCGCGACGACGCCGACGGTGAGGCCCTCGCGCACCCGGAGGTTGCCGTAGCGGTTCTGGCGCCAGGCGCCGACGAGCGCCACCGGCACGATGGCGAGCAGCGAGGTCGCCTCGGCCTCGACGTGCGAGAGCCCGAGGAAGAGGACGAGCCCCGGCACGAAGAGGGCACCGCCGCCGATGCCGAGCATGCCGGCGACGAGGCCGGCCGCGAGGCCGATGAGGATCGCGCCGACGATCATCCGATGATGAGGTCGATCGCGACGGCGACGAGGAGGAGGGCGAAGAGGCGCGACACGAGCTGCGGGGGGATGCGCTGCTGCAGCCACGTCCCCACGAGCACTCCGCCGATCGCGGGGACGCCGACGAGCAGCCCCTCGGCGAGCTGCACGTTGCCGTAGAGGCCCTGGGTCGCCGCGGCGACGGCGGCGATGACGATGATCGCGGCGAGCGACGTCCCGGTCGCCTCGCGCTCGCCGAAGCCGAGCCAGAGGATGAGGAGGGGGACGATGACGGTCCCGCCGCCGACCCCGAACAGACCGCTGAAGAGTCCCGCGAGCGTGCCGATCGCCACGAGACCCGACGATCGGCGGCGGTCCATGCGGGGCATACTAGGCGCGTGCCCACCGGTCCCGCCTCGATCGACGAGCTGCGATCCGCGCTCGCGCCGCTCCTCGACGCGCCCGAGCGCGCGGGCGTCCTCCTCGACGTCGACGGCACGCTCGCGCCGATCGTCCGCCACGCGGACGACGCGCACGTGCCCGACCCGACGCGGATGCCGCTCATCGAGGTCGCGAAGCGCTACGGGCTCGTCGCGTGCGTGAGCGGACGCCGCGCGGCGGTCGCACGGAGGATCGTCTCGATCGGCTCGATCACCTACGTCGGCAACCACGGCGCGGAGACGCTGCCCGGGGGGTCGACGACGGTCGAGATCGACCCGGAGGTCGCGCCGTTCACGGAGGAGATCCGCCGCTTCGCGCGGGCCGCCTACGACGAGGGCGACCTGCGGCGGCTGCGGATCCGCGAGGAGGACAAGGGCACGATCCGCGCGTTCCACTGGCGAGGCGTCCCCGACGAGGAGGCGGCGGAGGCGGCCGTGAGGACCGTGGCCTCCGACGCCGAGGCGGCGGGGCTCGCGACCCACTGGGGCCGGAAGGTCCTCGAGGTCCGCGCCCCGGCCCAGCCGGACAAGGGGGCCGCGATCCGCAAGCTCCTCGAGAACGCCGACGTCGACGCCGCGATGTACGCGGGCGACGACCGCACCGATCTCGACGCGTTCCGCGCGCTGCGCGGCGCCGCCGCCGACGGCGTCATCGCGCACGCGGTGTGCGTCGGCGTCGGCTCGGACGAGACGCCGCAGGAGATCGCGGAGGAGTCCGACGTCCTCGTCGACGGTCCCGGCGGCGTCCGCCGCCTCCTCGAGCTCCTCGCGACGGCGGCGTGAGGTTCGTCGACCTCCTCCGGACGGGGATCCTCCTCAGCGCGGCCGCTGCGACCGCGCTCGCGCTCCTCACGCTCGGCGCGGCGACGGTCGACGGCGACGCGACGATCGTGTGGATCGCCGCGGCGTGGTGGTCCGTCGCCGCGGGCATCGGGACGTGGGTCGGGCGCCATCACGAGACGAGCCCGCCGATCGCGCGCGTCCTCGCCGAGGCGAAGCCCGCGACGATGATGCCCGAGCACCGGCCGGGGATGGTCATCCTCAACCGCCTCTGGCCGCTCCTCGTCCCCACGCTCATCGCCGGCGGGCTCGGGCTCGTGTGGGTCCAGGTCCCGGCGATCGCCGCGGGCTTCGGCATCGTGTGGGCGCTCTCGTGGCGCCACCAGCACCGCGCGGTCCTCGCGATCGAGGAGCGCGACGGCGTGACGTTCTTCGTCGACCGGACATCGCCCCTGCGCCCGATCCGCCTCCTGCGGATGCCGGGCTTCCGCCGCGAGCGGCTCACCTCACCGGGGTAGCCGCCGCACCGGATCACCCACCCGCCCTGACGAAGCTCACCCCTGGCGTGAGTTTCGTCAGAGGGAGAGGGAGCCGTGCGGCGCGCAGTACATTCAGTCGACGGACGAGGCCCTGCGGCTGCTCGCCGTGTTCGTTCTCGTCGCGCTGAACGCCTTCTTCGTCATCGGCGAGTACGCGGTGGTCACCGCCCGGCGCGGGGCGATCGCGGCGCGGGAGAGCCGCGGCTCCGCCGCGGCCCTGCGCCTCATGGATGAACCCGTGCGCGTCATCTCGACCGTCCAGGTCGGCATCACCGCGATCGGGATCCTCCTCGGCGCGCTCGGCGAGCCCGTCGTCCGGGACCTGCTCGGCGAGTCGGTGCCGGGATGGCTCGGCTTCCTCATCGGCTTCGCGACCGTCACCTACCTCTCGGTCGTCCTCGGGGAGCTCGTCCCGAAGGCCGTGACCCTGCAGAAGGCGGAGACGCTCGCGGTCCTCGTCGCCCGGCCGATCGAGATGCTCTCCCGCCTCCTACGCCCGGCGGTGTGGGTGCTCGAGCGATCGGCGACCGTCGTGCTGCGACCGCTCGGCGTGCGCGAGGTGACGGCCGGGGACACGGTCCGCACCGCGGAGGAGCTGCGGGCGCTCGTCGACGAGGCGGAGGGAGCGGGTGTCATCCCGACCGCGCAGGAGGAGCTGCTCCACAACGTCTTCGACTTCGCGGGCCGCGAGGTCCGCGACGTGATGGTGCCGGCGCCCGACGTCTTCTGGCTCGACGCGTCGTCGAGCGTCGAGGCGGCGCTCGCCAGGGTGATCGACGAGCCCTACGCGCGCTACCCGGTGGCCGACGGCTCGCTCGCCCAGGTGCGGGGGGTCGTGCACTTCCGCGAGCTCGTCACCGCCGCCCGCGACGGCGCGCCGTCGACGGTCGGCGATCTCGCGCGCGAGATCCTCGTCGTCCCCGGGACGAAGGACCTCGGCGCGCTGCTGCGCGAGCTGCGCGAGAGCCGCGCCCATCTCGCGCTCGTCGCCGACGAGTACGGGACGAGCGTCGGCGTCGTCTCCGTCGAGGACGTCCTGGAGGAGCTGGTCGGGGAGATCGAGGACGAGTTCGACCTCCCCGACGCCACGATCACGCCGCTGGGCGGCGGCGCGGTCCAGGTCGCCGGCTCCATGACGGTCGACGACTTCACCGAGACCACGGGCATCGAGCTGCCCGCCGGTGAGGCGCACACCGTCGCGGGCGTCGTCTTCGACGGCCTCGGCCGGCGGCCGGAGGTCGGTGACCGCATCGTGCTCGAGGAGGTCGTCCTCGAGGTCGCCGAGATCGACGGCCTGCGGATCACGGCGGTGGTCGTGCGGCCGGTGCCGGCCGACGGGCGGGCCTAGTCACCGTCGCGTCCGAGATGGGTGTCGAAGCCGCGGGCGACCGCGCGGCGAGCGCGCTCCGTGAACGCGATGCCGCCGCTGCCGACCTGCCGGACGGCCTCGCAGATCTCCGCCTGGGTCGCCGTCTTCCCGATGTACCCCGCGGCGCCGGAGGAGACCGCGCCCCACACGATGTCCTCGTCCTCGAAGGCGCTGAGGAGGAGGAGCGCCGTGGCGGGGCGGTCGTCGCGAGCGAGGAGCGCCTCGCAGACCTCGGCGCCGGTCATTCCCGGCATGCGGTGGTCGAGGACCGCGACGTCGGGCGCGAGCGCGAGGATGAGGTCGAGGGCCTCGACGCCGTCGACTGCTTCGGCGACGACCGTGAGGTCGGGCTGGCGGTTGACCGCGCCGCGGACGGCCTTGCGGAAGAGGGGATGGTCGTCGGCGATGAGGACGCGCAACGCGCCGGTCCGGCCGAGGACGATCTCGTCGTCGTCGGCGGCGTCGGCTTCGACGTCGGGGAGGGTGGTGGGGTAGTCGAGCATGAGAGGAGCGTGCGCGAAGCCGCGCGCCGCGCCTACCGCCCGTCGTCGCCTCAGGCGGCTGATCCGCGCGCCCGATCGACGGTCCCCCGATCGCCGGCCGCCGCGGCCTCCCCCGCGGCGGGGGCGGCGCCGGACGTGCGCGCACGGGCGTCGAGCGGGCCGGGGAGGGGGACCGTCATCCGCGCGACGGTGCCGCGGCCCTCGGCGCCCCGGCGCACGTGGAGGGTCCCGCCGACGGCCTCCGCGCGCTCGGCGCACGAGGCGAGGCCGATGTGTCCCTCCATCTGGGCGACGCGGATCGCCTGCTCGTCGATGCCGCGGCCGTCGTCGACGACCGTGAGCACGACGCCGGCGGGCTCCACCCGCACCCCGACCGCGACGTGGCCGGCCGCGCTGTGCTTCGCCGCGTTCGAGAGGAGCTCGCGCGCGACGGAGAAGAGAAGGCTGTCCCACGGTCCCTCGGCCGCCGGATCGACCTCGACGTCGACGGTGAAGCCCGCCCGGCGGCCCGCGCGCTCCGCGACGGCACGCAGCGCGGAGCGGAGACCCACCTGCTCGAGGAGGTACGGGTGGAGGTCGAAGACGGCCTGCCGGATCTGGGTGACGCCTTCGTCGAGTCCCTCGAGCGCGAGCGCGGCGGAGTCCTCCTCGCCGACCTCGAGGAGCTGCCGTGCCGCGAGGAGGTTCTGCAGGGCCTCGTCGTGCAGCGACTCGGCGAGCCGCCGGCGAGCCTGGTCCTCCGCGTCGAGCGCCTGGGCGACGAGCCGCCCGCGACTCACCGCGAGGGCGGAGATCTCGTCGGCGCGCGCCCTGAGGAGCGCGGACAGCAGGGTCGCCGCCGCCCCCATCCAGGCGAGGAAGAGGACCTGCGTGAACTCGAACCCGACGGCGTCGTCCTGCACCCCGCTCGCGTTCGGATACGTGACGGCGACGAGCCCGTAGAGGCCGACGCAGGCGGACGAGGCGGCTGCCGTCGGCCCGGGGCCGAACAGGAGGCCGGCCGCGACCGGCAGGAGGAAGTACGCGTAGCGCAGCTCCGAGAACGGGCCGCCGGATGTGGCGACGAGCGCCGTGATGAGGAGGACGTCCGCGCCGACGAGCACCCGGTGCGAGGCGAGGGGCCGGCCGCGGCACTCGGCCGCGAACGTCGCGATCGCGTAGCCCCCTGCCACGAGGAGGAGCACGCCGAACGGCTCGGTGTTCGCGACCGGGTGGTCGACGAGCCGCTCGGCGGCGAAGAAGACGGGGACGGCGGCGAGGCGGATGACGGCGAGGACGCCGCCGGGGTGACGCAGGCGGGCGAGGACCGCGGTCACTCGATGAGACCCTGCCGCATCGCCTCGGCGACCGCCGCTGCGCGATCGGACACCCCGAGCTTCTCGTACAGGGCGCCGAGGTGGCTCTTCACCGTCGCCGGGGAGAGGTGGAGCAGCTTCCCGATCTCGGGCGCGCTGCGGCCCGCCGCGATGTGGACGAGGATCTCGCGCTCGCGCGGCGAGAGCCCCGGCCGGTCCTTCCCGCCCCGGGCCCGGATCTCCTCGGCGAGGCCGGCCTGGATGTCGGGGTCGATGATCGTCTCGCCCCGGCTGACGGCGGCGACCGTGTCGTTGATGCGATCGCGGTCCGCGTCCTTCGAGAGGAAGGCGGCCGCGCCACCCGCGACGGCCTCGAACGCCATCGCGCCGTCGAGGAACGCCGAGAGGATGACCACGCGCGTCGGCAGCTCGTCGCGCCGGACCGCGTTCAGCACCCTGAGGCCGTCGAGGAGCGGCATCTTCGCGTCGAGGACCGCGACCTCCGGGACGTGCTCCCGGATCGCGTCGAGCGCCGCCTGCCCGTCGGCCGCCTCGGCGACGAGCTCGAAGTCCGGCCGCGCCTTGATCGCGCGGACGACGGCCTCGCGGAAGAGCGGGTGGTCCTCGGCGACGACGACCCGAACGCGCGAGGAGCCTCTGGTCATGACCGGAGGGTAGTCGGCGAGCGTCACGCGGCCTCGTCGGGAGGACTGTGCGTCTGCAGGCGCCGCACGCGCAGGACGGCCGGCGGCTCCGCCAGGGAGCCCTTCAGGCGCAGGGTCGCGATCGCGCGATCACCGGCGACGAGGTCGGCGACCGAGATCTCCCCGTCGTCGTCGCGCCGCCGGTTGCGTCCGCCACCGCGGTTCGGGACGTGTTCCGCCGGGCGGGTCATCGCCTCGCTCCGCCGAGGGCGAGCGCACGCGGCACCGCGATCGCCGCGGAGGCCGCGACGCGGCCAGCCTCCCCGGCCGCGTGCGCCTCGCGCGGCTCGCCCTTCGCCCGGTCGTCCGAACGCCGCCGCTGCCCGCCCGCTCGGGTCGCACCCGGTGTCCCGCACGGCCCGAGGCCGGCGGTGGGGTGCAGGCGGACCGTCGTCCGATGTGCGGGGTCGCGCGGCGTGTTCGACGACATGGCCGGATCATGGGGCCAGGGGCCGCGTCCGCCCATCCGCCGATGGTCGACCCTCGCGGTGAGGAGGGATCGCCGATCGGCGGTCCTCCGATCGGCGCGGCCAGATCGACGGGCCCGTCGACAGGCGGCGACGGGCGCCCGCACGAGGCCCGGCCGTGACACGATCCCGGCGTGGGCGTCGACGTCCTTCTCGTCGGTCTCGGATCGACCGCGGGCCTCAGGTCCGCCGAGGACGCGTTCGCGGATGCGCTGCGGCACGGCGGCGCGACGGTCGCGGTCGCGCGGGCGAAGCCGCCCGGCGAGGTCCGCACCTTCGCGCTCACCGATCTCGTGTGGGCGCGCGCGGCCCGCGAGGCTGCGCAGCGCGGGATCCGCAGCCACGATCCCCGGTCGGTCGTCTACTCGACGGTGACCGCGGCCCTGCTCTGGCCCCGCATCGGCGCGATCCGCTACGACGCGCCGGCGGCGGCCAACCGGCCGGGTCGCCACGGCATCTGGCAGCGCCCGCTCGAGCGCCGGCGGCTGCGGGAGGCGACGCTGCTGATCCCGCAGTCGGAGGCGACGCTCGAGGAGACGCCCGAGCCGCACGCCCGCGCCGTCGTCGTCGGCATCCCAGTCGAGCCGTCGGCCTCGAACGTCCCCGACTGGACGCACCGCGACGTCGCCGCGGTGACGTACGCGTCGAACTGGGAGAAGAAGGGCCTCGACCGCGTCCTCGCGGCGTGGGCGCGGGCACGGAGGGCCGACGAGCGGCTCGTCGTGTGCGGCGTGGACGCGGCGCAGGTCGCGGCGGCCGCCGGTCGCGCGGGGCTCGAGGAGGTGCCCGCCGGCGTCGAGGTCCGGCCGCTCCTCCCCACGCGGGAGTACCGCGCGCTGCTGCGGCACGCGCGCGCCTACGTCACCGCGCCGCGGCGCGAGGACCACGGGGTCGCCCAGCTCGAGGCGCTCGCCGACGGCTGCGCGCTCGTGACGACGGCCGCGCCGGGGCCGTCGGTCGCGCTCGAGGCCGCCCGGGCCGTCGAGCCGCGCTGGGTCGTCCCGGACGGCGCCCCGCCCGCGGCGCTCGCCTCCGCGCTGCGCGCCGCGCTCGACGACCCGCCCGCGGACGTCACCGCCCGGACGCTCGCGGCGATCGCGCCGCACCGCCGCGCGACGATCGACGCGATCGTGGCCGAGCAGGTCCTCCCGGCCCTCCTCGACGCGCCGAACCGGATTCCTGCGGCGTCATAGCGCCGCAGGAATCCGGTTCGGCGCGCTGGTCGGTGGTCAGCGGCCGCGGCGGAGGGCGAGCAGGTCGCCCAAGGGGCGCGTGTTCGCCACGTCGTCCGGGGTGAGCCAGGCGCGGCGGGCGGTGCTCACGCCGTAGCGGAGGTAGGCGAGCGTCTCGGCGCCGTGCGCGTCGGAGCTGATGACGAGCTTCACGCCCGCCTGCGCCGCCGCGCGGGCGCGGACGTCGTCGAGGTCGCGCCGGTTCGGGTTCGCGTTGATCTCGAGGAACGTGCCGGTCCGGGCCGCGGCCTCGATGACCGCGTCGCTGTCGAGCGCGTACGGCGCACGGCGCTCGATGAGCCGGCCGGTCGGATGCCCGATGACGTCGACGAGCGGGTGCTCGATGGCGCGGACGACGCGGGCCGTCATGTCCGACGAGGACATCTGGAACGACGTGTGGACCGACGCGACGACCCAGTCGAGCTCGGAGAGGACCTCGTCGGAGTAGTCGAGCGACCCGTCGGTGAGGATGTTCACCTCGCTCCCGGCGAGGAGCGAGATGCCGTCGATGCGGTCGCTCACCTCGCGGACGCGCTCGGCGTGGCGCAGCAGCTCGTCCGGCGGGACGTCGTTGCCGAAGCCGTGCGTCGCCGAGTGGTCGGTGATCGCGAGGTACTCGTGGCCCTCGTCGAGCGCGGCGCGCGCCATCTCCTCGATCGTCTGCCGCCCGTCGCTCGCGACCGTGTGGCAGTGGAGGTCGCCGCGGAGGTCGTCGAGCGTCACGAGCTCCGGCGCGACGAACCCCTCGGCCACCTCCCCGCGGTTCTCGCGCAGCTCCGGCGGGACCCACGTGAGCCCGAGCCGCTCGTAGACGTCCTCCTCCGTCGCGCAGCGCAGGGTCTCGCCGGTCTCGTCGTCGAGGACGCCGTACTCGCTCACGTGGAGGCCGCGCTTCACGGCGTGCTCGCGGAGCGCGACGTTGTGCTCCTTGCTGCCGGTGAAGTGCTGGAGCAGGTTGCCGAACTGGTCGGGGGCGACGATCCGCAGGTCGACCGACAGGCCGTTGTGGGTGACGCCGCGCGCGCCCGCGTCTCCCGTCCCCGACGAGGACTCGAGCGCGTCGAGCGAGCAGAACGCCTCGACGAGCGCGCGCGGATCGGTCGCCGTCGCGATGACGTCGAGGTCCTTCACGCTGTCGGCGCGGCGCCGAGCCGAGCCGGCGAGGACGACCCGCTCGCTCGCGGGGTGCTCGCGGAGCGGGCCGACGATCCCCTCGGCGACGGCGAGCGCTCGGTGGAGCGGCACCCGTGCGCGCTTCTCCGCGCGGCCGGGCTCGGGGAGCGCCGCGATCGCCTCGAGGACGGTCGTCTCGAACTTCGGGCCGAAGCCCTTCACGGTCCGCAGCCGCTGCGCCTCCGCCGCCGCCTGGAGCGCGGCGATCGAGTCGATCCCGAGCTCGTCGTAGAGCGTGCGCGCCCGCTTCGGCCCCAGGCCGGGGAGCCGCGTCATCTCGACGAGGCCCGCAGGGAACTTCTCGCGGAGCTTCACGGCGGCCGGGATGTCCCCGGTCTCCAGCAGCGCGAGGATCTTCTCCTCGAGCGTCTTGCCGATCCCCTTGATCTGCGTGACGCTCCCCTCGCGCGCCCGCGCCGCGACGGAGGTCGAGGCCTCGCGCACCGCCTTCGCGGCGTTGCGGTACGCGGCGACGCGGTGGACGATCGCGCCGTCGAGCTCGTAGAGGTCGCCGAGCTCGTCGAAGGCCGCGGCGATCTCGCTGTTCGTCGGATCGGGGGTCACGCTCATCTCCGGCGCACTAGCCTACGCGGCTCATGTCGAGCGTCCCCTGGCTCGTGCTGCCGACGTTCAACGAGGCCGAGAACGTCGAGCGCATCGTCGGCGCCGCGCTCGCGGTCCTCGAGCGCTGCGCCCCCGAGGGGCATCGCATCCTCGTCGTCGACGACGGCTCCCCCGACGGGACGGGCGACATCGCCGACCGTCTCGCCGCCGCGCACGACGCCGTCGAGGTGCTCCATCGCACCGAGCGGGCCGGGCTCGGACCGGCCTATCTCGCGGGCTTCGCGCACGCGCTCGAGCACGGCGCCGGGTACGTCTTCGAGATGGACGCCGACTTCAGCCACGACCCCGGGGACCTCGCCCGCCTGCTCACCGTGGTCCGCGACGGCGGCGCGGACGTCGCGCTCGGATCGCGGTACGTCGACGGCGGGCGCGTCGAGGACTGGGGCGCGCTGCGGCGCTTCGTGAGCCGCGGCGGCTCCTGGTACGCCCGGCGGGTGCTGGGCCTCGACGTGCGCGACCTCACCGGCGGGTTCAAGTGCTTCCGCGCCGAGGTGCTGCGCTCGATCGACCTCCCGACGGTGCGGTCCCACGGCTACGCGTTCCAGGTCGAGCTCACCGACCGGGCCGTCCAGGCGGGGTTCCGCGTCGTCGAGGTGCCGATCACCTTCCGCGACCGCGAGCACGGGCAGTCGAAGATGAGCTGGCGGATCGCCGCCGAGGCGGTCTGGCTCGTGCCGCAGCTGCGCCGTCGGCGGCGGCAGGTCGGCGCCCATCTCACGACGAAGCGCTGAGCTGCGCGGGCTCCGGCTCAAGACCCCCGCGGAGCCGGCCGATGGACCGCGGGATGCCGCGCGCCGACGACTTCGTCCTCCTCCAGGGGATCAAGGACACCCGGGGGACGCTCTCGCGATGGCGGGAGGACCCCTGGCCCGTCCTGCGGCGATGGCTCCTCGGATCCGCGGTGATCACCGCCGCGCTCCTCTGGGCGGTCGTCGTCGTCGCCGCCTTCTCGCGGCCCGACCCGACGCCGATCTCGTTCCCGGGCCTCACCGAGCCGTCCTCGCCGGGCGCGGTCGTCGAGGTCCTCAAGCGCAACGCGCTCGTCCTCGCCCTCCACGGCTTCGCGTGCGTCGCGGGGTTCATCGCGGGCAGCTCGCTCCCGCTCGAGGCCCAGCGCTACAAGGGCGTGTGGCGCTGGATCCACGACAAGGCCGGGCCGATGGCGATCCTCTTCGTCACCGCGGCGACGCTCTTCTCGCTGCTCACGCAGGCCTACGTCCTCGGCGGCGCGGCCCGGACGCTCGCCGACCAGGGCGGGATGCACTCCGGGCTGCTCGTCGTCGGACTCCTCCCGCACGCGATCCCCGAGCTCGTGTCGCTCTTCCTCCCGCTCGCCGCCTGGATCGTCGCGAGCCGTCGCGACGACTGGCACGAGCTGCTCGCCGCGACGTTCGTCACCGTCGGCATCGCGATCCCGGTCCTCATCGCGAGCGCGTTCGTCGAGGTCTACGTCAGCCCCGACGTCATCCTCGCGCTCCGCGGCTGAGCGGGAGGTTCCGCCGCCCCTCGGCCGGGTACGCTCGGACGAGCGCTCGTTCGCGTTCGGCATCTTCCACGAGGGCGCTATACTTTGTGAAGTGCCCTCGTCGAGGGCCACGACCGACCCCGAAGGAGCCACGACATGGCCGGCACGCTCACCGACGTCACCGACACGAACTTCCAGGCCGAGGTCATCGAGTCCGACCTCCCCGTCCTCGTCGACTTCTGGGCCCCGTGGTGCGGGCCGTGCCGGGTCGTCGCCCCGGTCCTCGAGGAGATCGCGAGCGAGCGTGACGATCTTCGCATCGTGAAGCTCAACATCGACGAGAACCCGCAGACGGCGGCGAGCTTCGGCGTCATGTCGATCCCGACGATGATCGTCTTCAAGGCCGGCCAGCCGGTGAAGAAGATCGTCGGCGCGCAGCCGAAGAAGCGCCTCGAGGCCGAGCTCGAGCCCGCGCTCGCGGCGTAGCGCCCGAGCGTCGCGGCGCCCGGGTCGGCCCGGGCGCCGCCGCGCGGAGCTACGCCTCCGCGTCCGGGCGGATCCGCGCCTGCGGGTCCGCCCTCCCCGTCGGGTCGAACGCGACCCCCTCCGTCTCGAGCCGCGCGCGGACGGCCTCGGGGTCGCCGAGCGCGGTCGGCGCGATCCGACCGTCCGCCTTGAGGACGCGGTGCGCGCCCTCGATCCCGTGCCGGACGAAGCGCTGGTTGAGCGAGCGGGCGTGCATCTGGTCGCCGCCCGCCGCGCGGGCGACGTCGGCGTAGCTCATCCAGCGACCCGGCGGGATGCTCGCGACGACGGCGGGGAGGCGCTCGGGGTCGAACTGCGGTGCGGTGATGGTGTCCATGCCCCACATGAGGCCGGGAGGCCGCGAGCTCTCCCCCTTACCTCGGAGGTCATCGACGTCCCTCCCTCGCCGGACTACCGTCGCGCAATGACCTCTGCCCGCACCTCCCTCGGCGTCGCCCGCGCCTGCGTCGGACTCGGAAGCTGGATCGCTCCCGACCACACCACGCGGCTCTTCGGCATCGACCCCGACCGCTCCGACCGGTTCATCGCCCGGCTCTTCGGCGCACGCGAGCTCGCGCTCGCGGGGACGCTGCTTCTCGCCCCGGCCCAAGCGGCGCTGCCGGCCGCGGCCATCGGCGCGACGGTCGACGCGATCGACGCGATCGCAGGACTGCAGGAGACGCGACGCGGCACGATGTCGACGACCGCGACGGTCCTCGGCGCCGGGGGCGCCGTGCTCTTCGCAGCGCTCGGCGTCCTCGCCGCGCGCGAGGCGGCGGACGCCCGAGACCGAGCAGCCGCCGCGCCGCCGGTCAGGTCCGCGTGACGCCGATGACGAGGGTCGCGCCCTCGATGCGCGCCTCGGCGACGCCGCCGTTCGCCCCTGCGCCGGCCCCGGCCTCGCCGTAGGCGACGCTCGTCGCGAGGACCTCGCCGGCGATCGTCGCCTCGTGCTCGCGCGCGACCGAGAGGAGCTCGTCGTCCCCCGCGAGCGCGAGCGCGATCCGGTCCTCGACCTCGAGGCCGGCGTCCTTGCGGGCGTTCTGCACGGCGCGGACGATCTCGCGGGCGAGACCCTCGCGCCGCAGCTCCTCGTCGATCTGGAGGTCGAGCGCGACCGCGTGCGACCCCTCGCGCTCGAGCTGGTAGCCCTCGAGCGGCTGGAGGGCGAGGATGAGGTCGTCCTCCCCGAGCGTGTGGTCCTGCCCGCCGACGCTGACGCCGACCGGCCGGCCCTCGCGGAACGCGGCGGCGACGTGGCCGGCGTCGAGGCCCGCGATCGCCGAGGCGACCTGCGGCATGTCCTTGCCGAACCGCGGCCCGAGGCTGCGGTAGTTCGCCTTCAGCTCGTAGGAGCCGAGCTCGTCGGCCTCGCTCACGAATCGCAGCGCCTTCACGTTGAGCTCGTCGCGGACGACCTCGCCGAGAGTCTCGATCGCCTCGCGCTCGCGCCCGGCGGCGACGATGACGGCCTCGCGGAGCGGCTGGCGGATCTTCACCTTCGCCTGGCCGCGCGCCGCGAGGCCGAGCCGGACGGTCTCGCGCGCGGTCGCCATCGCGACCTCGAGCCCGAGATCGCGCGGCCGGCCGTGGTCGGAGGCCGCCGGCCAGTCGCAGAGGTGGACGGACGGCTCGGAGCCGTCGAGGTTGTCGTAGATCTCGTCGGCGACGAACGGCGTGAAGGGCGCGAGGAGCTTCGCGACGGTGACGAGGCACTCCTTCAGCGTCGCGAACGCCGCCGGGTCGCCGTCCCAGAAGCGCCGGCGCGAGCGGCGGACGTACCAGTTCGAGAGGTCGTCGACGAACGTCTGGATCGCGCGGCCGGCGAACGTGACGTCGAAGTCGTCGAGGCGCCTCGTCGCCTCCTCGATCGTCGCGGTGAGGCGCGAGAGGATCCAGCGGTCGAGGTCGCCCCGCTCGGCGACGGGCGGCGCGCTCGCGGCGGCGTCGGCGCCGTCGGCCGTGTCCTCGTAGAGGGCGAGGAACGCGTAGGTGTTCCACAGCTGCCGCAAGAAGAGGCGGACGCCCTCGCCGATCGCCTCGATCGAGAAGCGGTAGCCGTCCCACGGCTGCTTCGCGGTGAAGAAGTACCAGCGGAACGCGTCGGCGCCGTGCTCGGAGAGGACGTCCCACGGGACGACGATGTTCCCGCGCGACTTCGACATCTTGTGCCCCTCCTCGTCGAGGATGAGGCCGAGGCAGACGACGTTCTCGTAGGACGCGCGGTCGAAGAGGAGCGTCGAGACGGCGAGCATGGAGTAGAACCAGCCGCGGGTCTGGTCGATCGCCTCGCAGATGTACTGGGCGACCGGCGCGATCTCGTCGGCGCCCTCCTGGCCCTCGAACGGCGCGTGCTGCTGGGCGAAGGGCATGGCGCCGGAGTCGAACCAGACGTCGATGACCTCCGGGACGCGCGCCATCCGGCCGTCGCAGTGCGGGCACGGGAAGCCGACGTCGTCGACGAACGGGCGGTGCGGGTCGGTGAGCTCCTGCCCGCTGCGCTCCTGCAGCTCGGCGAAGGAGCCGACCGCGTGGACGTGCGACGGGTCGTTCTCGCAGCGCCAGACCGGCAGCGGCGTCCCCCAGTAGCGCTCGCGCGACAGGGCCCAGTCGACGTTGCTCTCGAGCCAGTTGCCGAAGCGCCCGTGCTTGATGTGCGACGGGTACCAGGAGATCGCCTCGTTCGCGGCGAGGAGGTCGTCGCGGATCTGCGACGTCGCGATGTACCACGAGGGCTTCGCGTAGTAGAGGAGCGGCGTCTGGCAGCGCCAGCAGTGCGGGTAGGCGTGCTCGTACTCCTCGGCGCGCAGGAGCTTGCCGCGCGACTCGAGGTCGGCGACGAGATCCCGGTCGGCCTCCTTGACGAAGCGCCCCGTGAAGCCGGTGATGCGCTCGTCGAACGTCCCGTCGAGACGGACCGGGTTGACGACGTTCAGCCCCGCGCCCGTGCCGAGCCGGTAGTCGTCCTCGCCGAAGGCGATCGCGGTGTGGACGATGCCGGTGCCGTCCGTCGCCGTGACGAAGTCGCCCTCGAGGACGGTGTGGGCGCGCTCGCCCCACTCCTCGCTCGCGATGAAGTCGAACGGCGGCACGTAGCGCGCGCCCACGAGCTCGCGGCCGGGCAGGCTCTCGACGATCTGCGACTCCTCGCCGAGGACGCGCTCGCGCAGGTCGGCGGCGAGGACGTAGACCGCGTCGTCGCCGGAGCGCGTCGCGCGGACGTAGGTGAGCTCGGGGTCGACGGCGAGGGCGGCGTTGCTCGGGAGCGTCCACGGGGTCGTCGTCCAGCCGAGGAGGACGTCGCCGTCCTGGAGACCGGGGTGTGCCGCGGCGAGCGGGAAGCGGACGTAGACCGACGGGTCGACGACGTCCTCGTAGCCGAGCGCGACCTCGTGGCTCGAGAGCGCGGTGCCGCAGCGCGGGCAGTACGGGACGACCCGGTGGCCCTCGTAGAGGAGGCCCTTCTTCCAGATCTCGGCGAGCGCCCACCACACCGACTCGACGTAGGAGTCGTCGAGCGTCCGGTAGGCGTCGTCGAGGTCGATCCAGAAGCCGATCCGCTCGGTGAGCGCGTCCCAGTCCTCGAGGAACGTGAAGACCGACTCGCGGCACTTCGCGTTGAACTCCGCGATGCCGTACTCCTCGATCTCCTGCTTCGAGCTGATGCCGAGCTCCTGCTCGACGGCGATCTCGACGGGGAGGCCGTGGCAGTCCCACCCGCCCTTGCGCGGCACGTGGTAGCCGCGCATGGTCTTGAAGCGCGGGAAGACGTCCTTGAAGACGCGGCTGAGGACGTGGTGCGAGCCGGGCCGGCCGTTCGCCGTCGGCGGCCCCTCGTAGAAGATCCACTGGGGGGAGCCCTCGCGCCGCCTCAGCGACTCCCGGAAGACGTCGCGCTCCTTCCACCGCTCGAGGATCGCCTCCTCGAGCGCGGGGAACGACTGGGACGGATCGACCGGACGGCGCGCCATGGACGCGTGATTCTCGCAAGCGCGCCGAGTCCGCGCCCCTCCCCGCCCGGCCGGGAGTCTTCATCTTGCGCGCCAACGGCGGCTGTCGAGATGAAAAGCGCGGGCCGCCGTGGCGTGCTTCGCACGCGAGGCGGCGAGGACGCCGCCAGCGACGGCGAGGCGCGGTCAGGCGGCGAGCTTGCGGCAGATGGCTTCGAGACTCCGCATCTCCGCCTCGTCGAGCACGCTGAACGCCGCCGAGACGCGCTGCGTGTGGTCGGGGAAGATGCGGTCGACGAGCGCCTGGCCGCCGGCGGTGAGCGTGACGCTGGCGGCGCGGCGGTCCGTCGCGAGGCGGCGGCGCTCGACGAGCCCGCGCGCCTCGAGCGTCGAGACGACCTCGGTCGCGTTCGCCTTCGACGTCCGCAGGCGGGAGCGGAGCTCGCGGAGCTCGAGCTCGCCGCCGGCCGACGCGAGGAGGACGAGCACCGAGAAGCCCGAGGCGGAGAGGCCCTCCCTGTCGAGCTCGCAGGAGAGCCGGCGCCGGACGCTCGCCTCCGCCCTCACGAGGCTGTCGAGGACGCGATGGGCGAGCGGGTTGCCCGGGACGAGCTGCACGCGCGCGAGCTTGGCAGGCAGGCCGGACGGCACCGCCGTCCGGCGGCGGGCCGGCTCAGCCCGCCGCGCTCGCCCGAGCCCGCGTGCGGACCGCCGGGTCGAGATGCGCGAGGACGAGCTCGCGCGCGAGGAGCGGACGGTCGCCGAGGCGCTCCACGGTCGTCGCCCCGGTGTCGGGGAGCGCGCCGCGGTAGTCGAGGATCGCGACGCCGGCGCCGCAGGCCTGGCGCGTCGCGTACACGAGCCGGCCGAGGAGGTCGAGCGGGGCCCCGGGCCCGGAGAGGACGATCGCGGCGGGATCGAGCGCGCGGAGGGCGCGGGTCGCGCGCGCGGGGTCCGTCCCGACCGGCAGGGCGAGGGCGCGGAGCCCGCTGCGACGGAGGAGCAGCTCGAGCGCCTGGACGTGGAGCCCGTCGAGACCGCCAGGGTCCGCGGCGTCGAAGAGGACGATCGTCTCGTCCCGCGAGGCGGCAGGCGCGAGACGACGCTGCGCCGACAGCCAGCCGGTCGCCCACCGCACGGCGAAGCCGAGCTCGGTCGGCGCCTCCCGGCCGGCGAGCGACTCGAGGGCGGGCAGGAGGACCTCCTCGACGGTCCGCTCGAGGGAGCGCACGCCGAGGCTCTCCTCGACGACGCGATCGGCGGCGGCCTCGTCGAAGCGCGTCAGCGCGGAGCGCAGCCGGTCCGGGGTGGCGGGCCCGGCGCCGCGCTCGCGTGCGAGCGAGACGGCGGCCGAGATGCTGCGCGTCTGCTCGAGCGCGGTGCGGAGCGCCTCGATCTCGGCGACGTCGAACTGGCGGTGACCGCCGACGGTCCGGCCGGGCTGCGGGAAGCCGAAGCGGCGCTCCCACGAGCGCAGCGTGTTCGGGCTCACGCCGAGCATCGCGGCGGCGGCGTTCGTGCGGATGCTCGGCATGTTCGGATGGTCGGCCGCGGGCGCACGGCGCGCAAGCCGCGCACAGGGGCGTGCATCCGCGACTGTCGTCGCTCCTCTTCGGGCCGCTCTACGATCCGTCGGGTGAAGCTGCGCCTCTGGCACCACACCGACGGGGCGCGCGTCGCCTACCGGGAGGCCGGGACCGGGCCGCCGCTCATCCTCGTCCACTCTGCGGTCCTCGACCACCGCGAGTGGGTGCCCGCGGTCGAGGGTCTCACGCACCGCTTCCGCGTCGTCCTCCCCGACCTCCCGCTGCACGGCGACAGCGAGGACCGCCCCCGCCACCCGTACTCGCCCGAGTGGTTCGCCGAGATCCTGTCCGCCTTCGCGCACGAGGTCGGGGGCCCGCGGCCGCTCGTCGGCGGGCACGGCCTCGGCGCGGAGGTCCTCCTCCGCGCCACCGCGGCCGGGAGTCTGCGCCCGCGTCGACTCGTCCTCGCGCCCTCCCGCCTGCACCGCCCGCCGACGGACGCCGCCGCTCGCGACCGCTGGCGGATCGCCGCCCGCGCCGCCGCCCTCCCCGGCGTCGACCGAGCGCTCTCGCACGCCGCCCGTGTGGTCATGCGCCCCGAGCGCGGGCTGCGCCTCTCCGCCCAGCGCAACCCGGCGGCGGGCGACCTCGTCCGACATGCGATGCAGGACGTCGGCGGCAACGCGAACCTCGCGCGGTCGTGGGCGCGCTTCGCCGCCGCCTGGCCGGCCCGCGGGTCGCGGGACCTCATCGACGCCTACGGGCGCGTCACCGCCCCGACGCTGCTCCTCTGGGCCGACGCCGACGAGCACCATCCGCTGCGGACCGCCGAGGAGGCCCTCGATCTCCTCCCGGACGCACAGCTGCGCATCCTCCCGGGGACCGGCTACCTCATCGCCTACGACGACCCGGTCGGCGTCGCGCGCGAGCTCGTCGCGTTCTGCGGCTGATGTCGCACCGCTCGCGCCTGGCCTCCGGCCGCGCCTCGGCGGGGATAGGGTGCGGGCCGTTCCGTCCCCCCTCGAGCAGGAGCATCACCCATGGCGAAGAAGCGCCTCTACGGCGGCGAGACCGCGAAGGCCGTCGACAACTTCCCGATCTCCGGCGAGACGGTGCCGGTCTCGGTCATTCACTGGCTCGCGCGCATCAAGGGCAAAGCCGCCCTCGTCAACGCCGAGCTCGGCAAGCTCGACCAGGAGATCGCCGACCAGATCGCCCAGGCCGCCGCCGCGATCGCTGCGGGCGAGCACGACGACCAGTTCCCCGTCGACGTCTTCCAGACCGGCTCGGGCACCTCGTCGAACATGAACACCAACGAGGTCATCTCGGCCCTCACCGGTGGCAAGGCCCATCCGAACGACCACGTCAACATGGGCCAGTCGTCCAACGACGTCTTCCCGTCGGCGGTCCACCTCGCGGCGCTCGACGAGGCGACGAACCGCCTCCTCCCCGCCCTGAAGAAGCTCGAGCGCTCCTTCACGAAGAAGGCGAAGCAGTTCGAGAACGTCGTGAAGAGCGGCCGCACGCACCTCATGGACGCGGTCCCCGTCACCCTCGGCCAGGAGTTCGCGGGCTACGCCGCGCAGGTCCGCCTCGGGCAGGAGCGCGTGCAGTCCGCGCTCGTCCACGTCGGCCAGATCCCGCTCGGCGGGACCGCGACGGGCACGGGGCTCAACACGCACCCGAAGTTCGCCGCCCAGGTCCGCAAGCGGCTCGCGAAGGAGTCGAAGCTCAAGCTCATCGCCGCGCCCGAGGACCCCTTCGAGGCCCAGGGCAACCGCGACGCCCTCGTCGAGCTGAGCGGCGCCCTCAAGGTCGTCGCCGTCTCGCTCTCGAAGATCGCCAACGACCTCGCGCTCATGGGCTCCGGCCCGCGCGCCGGCATCGGGGAGCTCTTCCTCCCCGAGCTGCAGAAGGGCTCGTCGATCATGCCCGGCAAGGTGAACCCGGTCATCCCGGAGGTCGTCCTCCAGGTGAGCGCGCAGGTCATCGGCAACGACACGGCGGTCACCGTCGGCGGCATGCAGGGGCAGTTCGAGCTCAACGTCCGCATCCCGCTCATCGCCCGCAACCTCCTGCAGTCGATCCACTTCCTCACGACGACGTCGGACGCGTTCCGCGAGAAGTGCGTCGACGGCATCAAGGCGAACAAGAAGGGCTGCGACGCCTCGGCGGGCGCGACGCTCGCGACGGCGACCGCCCTCAACGAGGCGATCGGCTACGACAAGGCGACGGTCATCGTGAAGAAGGCCGCCGACTCGGGCCGCCCGCTCCGCGACGTCGCGATCGAGGAGGGCGTCGACCCCGAGCTCTACGACCAGACGATCGACCTGCGCCGCATCGCGGCCGGCAGCTCGGCGTAGCGGAGGCGCCTCGGGTCCTTCTCGCGTCGCGAGGAGGACCCGGGGCGGGCGTCAGCCGCCGCCCTTGGGCAGCCCGGACAGCGCGCGCTTCACGACGTCCGCGGAGCGCTTCCGGGTCCCCTTGTACGTGAAGAGGCCCTTCTGGTTGATGCCCTTCACGATCTTGATGTCGGGCACCTGCTTGCGGATCGAGCCGCCCGCGAACGACGGCGCGACCGCGAAGTCGCGGAGGTTCCACACGAGGGCGCCGGAGAGGCGCGGCAGCTGCGCGTACTCCTCGAGGTGCAGCTCGAGCAGGTCGGCCTGGAACTGCCAGCCGCCCGGCTCGTCGGGGCTGTTGAGCCCGTTCGCCTCGGCGCCGAACTCGGTGACGACCATGACCTTGTCCGGGAAGACCTTCTGCAGGTCGCGGATGTGGTCGACGATCGCCGCGCGGACGCTGCGCCGCGAGTCGAGCGTCCGCTCGTACCAGCCGATGTAGTTCGTGTCGCCGATCGCGTCGACGTTGTCGTAGACCTTCCCGGCCTTCTTCGGCGGGTGCTTGCCCCAGATGTCGAGAGCGACGAGGCGACCCGGGTCGCGACGCTTCAGCTCGGCGGACATCGAGCGGATGTAGGGGATCTGGCCCTTCGGGTGGCCGTTGCCCGCGATCTCGTTGACGAGGTTCCAGACGACGAGCGACGGGTGGGCCTGGAGCTGGTGGAAGCTCGTGCGGACGCGCTTCTTCGCCTGGCCTGCGAGCTTGCCGCGCGAGGTCCACGCGCCGGGGGCGTCGACGGGGCCGATCCCCATCCAGAGGATGATCCCGGCGGCGTCGAGGCGCTCCATCAGGGCCGGGTGGAGCGGATGCTGCGCGCGGGTGGCGTTGGCGCCGATCGACTGGAGGTCGCGGACGATCGCGTCCATCTCCTTCGCGTCGACCGCGTCGCCCTTGCCGCGCTCGTCCTCGTGGATCGACGCGCCGCGGAACGTCACGTGCTCGCCGTTGATGAGGAGGCGGGTCCCGTCCTTCTCCACCTCACGCAGGCCGACCCGCTGACGGTAGCCGGACTCCTGGGGGACGAAGAGCTCGAGCTCGTACAGGTTCGGCTCGCCGGGCGCCCACAGCGCGGGGTCCTCGATGCGGGTACGAGCGAGGACGACGCGCGTCTTCCCGGCACGCACCGTGACGGCGGGGAAGCGCAGATCGATGATGCGGCCGTCGCGGCGCAGGCGGCCCTGGACCTGGATCGGGCGGTCGTCCCGGCGCCGGTTCTTGACGTGGATGGTGATCTCCACGTCCGCCGACCCGTCGTCGGCGAGGCGCGTCTGGATCGTCGGCGCGACGAGCTCGCTGCCGACGACCGGGCGGATCGTCACCTCGCGGTTGATCCCGCCGAAGTTGAACCACGTCCGGTGCCAGCCGGTCGCCTTCATCTCGTCGGGGTCGCGCCAGTCGGCCTTGACGACGAGCTCGTTCTGCCGGCCGGGCTCGAGGTCGACGAGGAACTCGAACGGGAGGTACTCGCCGGTGTGCGTCCCGAGCCGCTTCCCGTTGAGGTAGACGATCGCCTTGTGGTTGACCGACTCGAACCGCAGCCGGTGCAGCCCGCCCTGCGGCGCCGTGAAGGTCGTGCGGTACCACGCGATCGAGCCGTCGTGGCTGCGCGCCCCCGCCGTCCCCGTGAGCGTCTTCGCGTTGGGCGAGTAGGGGAGGGTCACGCGCTTGCCGCGGAAGTCGCCGGCCGGGTAGCCCTTGTCGTGGCCGTGGTTCCGGGGGTCCTCGACGACCCGCCACGGGCCGCGCAGCGCGAAGCGGCCCGTCGGCCCCGCGTGGATGACGCTCGGCTCGAGGCTGCTCACCGCCGACGGCCGACCGTCCGACTGCGCGGTCGTCGCGCTCGTCGCCGCCGACGCGGCGGGCACGGTGATCGGCGGACCGGTGTCGCCCGCGAGGTCGCGGCCCGACGCGCTGTCGTCAGCGCCGACCGTCGGCACGAGGAGACCGACGACGAGCGCGGCCGGGATGACGACGCGGAAACTTCCCCTGCCGGGCATCGCGCCGCAGGGTAGCGACCGTCCCCGTCGTGTGCGCCGCAGCCCCGAGCGCCGTCGCGCCGCGCTTCGCTCAGCCGCCGACGTTCATCGCGATGTAGCGCGTCTCGAGGTACTCCTCGATGCCCTCGGGCCCGCCCTCGCGGCCGAAGCCCGAGTGCTTCACGCCGCCGAACGGGGCTCCCGCATTGGAGACCATGCCCTGGTTGAGGCCGATCATGCCGACGTCGAGCCCCTCCATCACGCGGAAGGCGCGGTCGAGATCGCGCGTGTAGGCGTAGGCGACGAGGCCGAACTCCGTGTCGTTCGCGAGGCGCACGGCCTCGTCGTCGCCGTCGAAGCTCGTCACCGGGGCGACAGGCCCGAAGATCTCCTCGTGGAGAGCGCGGGCCGACGGGTCGACGCCCCCGAGCACCGTCGGGCGGTAGAAGTGGCCCGCGCCCGGCAGCGACTCGCCGCCGGTGTGGACCCGCGCCCCGCGGGAGACGGCGTCCTCGACGAGCTCGGTGACCTTCGCGACCGCGTCGTCGTCGATGAGCGGCCCGACCTCGACGCCGTCCTCCACGCCGCGCCCGATCGTCATGGCGCCCATGCGCTCGGCGAGCCGCGCCGCGAAGTCGTCGGCGACCGAGGTGTGGACGAGGAAGCGGTTCGCCGACGTGCAGGCCTCGCCGATGTTCCGCATCTTGGCGATCATCGCCCCCTCGACGGCCGCGTCGAGGTCGGCGTCCTCGAAGACGAGGAACGGCGCGTTGCCGCCCAGCTCCATCGAGACGCGGAGGATCTGCTCGGCGGACTGCTCGATGAGCGTCCGGCCGACCTCGGTCGAGCCCGTGAACGAGAGCTTCCGGGTCCGCGGGTCGCGGATCAGCGGCTCCATCGTGGCACCCGACCGCTTGGCGGTGATGACGTTGAGGACGCCGCCGGGCATGCCCGCCTCCTCGAGGATCTGGGCGAGCGCGAGCATGCAGAGCGGCGTCTGCTTCGCGGGCTTGACGACCATCGTGCAGCCGGCGGCGATCGCCGGGCCGATCTTGCGGGTGCCCATCGCGAGCGGGAAGTTCCAGGGCGTGATGAAGACGCAGGGGCCGACGGGGCGGCGCATGGTGAGCACGCGCCCGCTCCCGTTCTCGGCGGTCGTGAAGCGGCCGTCGATGCGGACCGCCTCTTCGGAGTACCAGCGCAGGAAGGCGTTCGCGTACGTCACCTCCGCCCGCGACTCCGCGAGCGTCTTGCCCATCTCGAGGGTCATGAGGAGCGCGAGGTCCTCGGTGCGCTCGGCGACGAGCTCGTAGGCGCGGCGCAGGACGTCGGCCCGCTCGCGCGGCGCGGCGTCGCGCCACCGGGCCCTCGCCTCCTCGGCCGCCCCGAGGGCGTCGAGCGCGTCGTCGACCGTCGCGTCGGCGACCGCGCACAGCACCTCGCCGGTCGAGGGGTCCTCGACGTCGAGCGTCCCGCCGCCGTCGGCGGGCCTCCACTCCCCGCCGATGAAGAGGTCGTGCGGGACGCCGCCGACGACGTCCTGCTCGCGGGCCGAGGTGACGGTCGTGCTCATGTCGCGACCCTACCCGGGGACCCGCCGTCCGCAACGACGCTGCCAGGGACTGCGGATCCGGCGCCCGGCTGCCGATGTCCAGGCAAGATGAGATGCTCACATCAGCACCCGGGCGGGGGTCACCGCAACTCGCCCCGGACTCGCGCGTTCCCGACCACGATGCCCGCCATCCGCACCCTCCTCGCAGGACTCACGACCACGGCCGTGGCGACCCTCGCCGTCGTCCCCGCCGCCGACGCCGCCACCCGCCTCGTCATCAAGGGGCGCGGGTTCGGCCACGGCGTCGGCATGAGCCAGTACGGCGCGTACGGCTTCGCGAAGGAGGGGCGCTCCTACAAGGACATCCTCGGGCACTACTACTCCGACACGAAGGTCGGGAAGCTCGACGGCGATCCCGAGGTGCGCGTCCTGCTGCGGTCCGCCTCGCGCGCGACGTTCAAGGGCGCGCGGAAGGTCGCCGGCGACCGCAACCTCAACCCGGACAACACCTACTCCATCCGCCGCACCCGGAAGGGCCTCGCGCTCTACTCGCCGACGGGGCGCAAGATGAAGACCTACAAGGAGGACCCCGTCCGGATCGAGGCGCCCGGCGGCGGGTCGATCCGGCTCTCGGGGAAGGCGGCGAACGGCGTGACCAGCGGCCGCTACCGCGGCGCGATGGAGTTCCGGGAGCAGGACGACTCGGTCCTCGCGATCAACGCGGTCCGGCTCGAGGACTACGTGCGCGGCGTCATCAGCGCGGAGTCGCCCGCGCACTGGCCGGAGGAGGCGCTGCGCGCCCAGGCCGTCGCGGCGCGGACCTACGCGATCACGACGCGCAAGAACGGCAGCGGCTTCGACCACTACGCGGACGTGCGCTCGCAGATGTACAAGGGCGTCGTCGCGGAGTACGACTCGACGGACGCGGCGACGCGCGACACCTCCCGGGAGGTCGTCACCCACGACGGCGAGCCCGTGACGACGTACTTCTTCTCGACCTCCGGCGGCCGGACCGAGAACGTCGAGCACGCCTTCGGCGGTGACCCGCAGCCCCACCTCAAGAGCGTCGAGGACCCCTTCGACGACCACTCGCCGAAGCACACGTGGACGATCCGCATGCGGATGAGCACCGCGGAGAAGCGCCTCGGCGACCTCGTCGAGGGCGACTTCCGCCGCATCGAGGTGACGAAGCGCGGCGCCTCCCCCCGGATCGTGAAGGCGAAGGTCGTCGGCTCGAAGGGGACGACCGAGACGAGCGGGTCCACGCTGCGGGCGCGCCTGCGCCTCAACGACACGTGGGCCTCGTTCACGACGATCACCTCCAACGCGACGTCGGCCCGGCGCGCGGTCGCCTCCGGCGCGACGGCGCGCACCGCGGGCCTGTTCGCGGCGGCGACGCCCGGCTCCCCCCGCATCAGCGGGTCGATCCAGCCCGCGAAGGCCGGGAGCTGGCTGCGCGTCGAGCGCCGCGCGAAGGGACGCTGGGTGCTCGTCGCCGAGACCGTCCTCGGGCGCGGCGGCCGCTACTCGGCGAGCGTGCCGCGCAAGGGCTCCTACCGCGTCGTCCACAAGGGCATCGCGGGCCCGACGGTCCACGTGAAGTAGTCCGGTCCGGGCGCCTGCCGCTCAAAGGCGGCGCCCACCTGCCGATACGTCGGACATGACCGTCGTGCTCGTCCTCGTCGGCGTCGCCGTGCTGCTCGTCGTCGCCGCGATCCTCATCCACAACAATCTCGTGGGCGCGCGCAACCGCGTCGACGAGTCCTGGAGCGGCATCGACGTCCAGCTCCGCCGCCGCCACGACCTCGTGCCGAACCTCGTCGCGGCCGTCAAGGGCTACGCGGACCACGAGCGCGGCGTGCTGCAGTCCGTGACCGAGGCGCGGGCGACCGCGATGGCGGCGCAGAGCGTCGAGGCGCGCGCCGGCGCCGAGCAGGCGCTCTCCGTGGGCCTCGGGCGCATCAACGCCCTCGCCGAGCAGTACCCCGAGCTGCGGGCGACCGAGAACTTCCAGCGCCTCCAGGCCCAGCTCGCCCAGCTCGAGGACGAGATCCAGGCCTCGCGGCGGATCTACAACGGCAACGTCCAGGCGTACCTCACGGCGTGCCAGGTCTTCCCCAACTCGCTCGTCGCCTCGCGCGGGCCCTTCCCGGCGAAGCCGTTCTTCGAGCTCGACGACCCGGCGCGTCAGCGCGCCGTGCCGACCGTCGCCTTCTGAGGCTCGTGCGCCCGGGACCGCTCCACAGCGACCACACGCGCGGCGAGCACCTGAGGGAGATCCTCCGCGGCCGCGCCGTCGCCTACGGCATCGTCGGCGGGGGCGCGCTCGCGCTCGCCGTCGCCGCCGCCGCAGGGGCCGCGGCCCCGATCGTCCTGCTCGCGCCGGTCGCGACGGCCATCGTGGTCGTCGTGCTCGCCGTCGCGATCGCCGACCGCCGCGCCGCCGACGAGTTCTTCGCGTCGCTCGCGAGGTCCATCGGGTTCGTCCTCCACGGCGAGAGCGACGAGCCCCACGCCTTCACGCCGCTACTGGCCGCGGGCGACGTGCGGAAGCTCACCCGAGTGATGACCGGGCGCCTCGACGGCCACGAGACGAAGATCGGCCACCTCTCCTGGTACACGGTCTCGAAGGACCACGACGGGCGGACGAGCCGCGGGCCGCGGCGCGCCTACACCGTCGTCGTCGTCGACCTCGAGCCGGAGGGCGTGCCGTGGTGCAGCGGCGTCTACCTCCACCCGCGCCAGGCGCTCGGCGGGCTCCTCACCGAGGGCTGGCTCCCCGGCGGCCTCGACACGATCGAGACGGAGTCCTCGGCCGTGCGGGAGCGCTACGTCCTGCGGGCCGAGAGCGACGTCGAGCCGCTGAGGATCCGCGAGCTGCTCTCGCCGACGCTCCTCGACCGGCTCGCCCGCGACCCGGCGCGACCGGCCTTCGAGTACCGCGCCGGGGTCCTCGTCGTCTTCGAGGAGGGTCACGCGCAGGACGCCGGCTCCTACGTCGCACTCCTCGACGCGACGCGGGCCATCGCGGAGCGGATCTCGAGCGAGGCGACGGAGGCGCGTGAGGCCTCCGTCCCCCCGCCGGGGCGGGCGGCCTGACTCAGCCGCCGAAGAAGCGCACGAGCGACTCGGCGACGCAGACGGGCTTCGTGCCGCCCTCGATCTCGAAGGTCTGGGTGACGGTCGCCTGGACGCCGCCGGGGACGTCCTCGCACTTCGCGAGGGTCGCCGTCATGCGGAGCTTCGCGCCGGCCGGGACCGGCGCCGGGAAGCGGACCTTGTCGTAGCCGTAGTTGAGACCGCCGGCGACGCCGGTCATCTCGAAGACCTCGAACATGAGCTTGGGGCCGACCGAGAGCGTGTAGAGGCCGTGGGCGATCGGGCCGCCGAACGGGCTCTCCTTCGTCGCGCGCTCGACGTCGACGTGGATCCACTGGTGGTCGCCGGTCGCGTCGGCGAACGCCTGGATCGCGTCCTGCGTCACCTCGATCCACTCGCTCGTCCCGAGCTCCTGCCCGACGAGGCCCTTGAGCTCCTCGATGCCGTTGATCGTCCGCTGCGCCATGTCCCTCTCCTTCGTCGACGTCGTCCTGAGGGCGTGGATGCTACGAGAGGCCCCCCGGACGCGCGGGTAGCCTGCAGCGGCGATGCCCGCCCCGCTGCTCGCCGTCGACGCGCCGTCCCTCCTCTACCGCGCGTACTTCGCGCTCCCCTCGTCGATCAAGGGCGCCGACGGCCGCCCCGTCAACGCGCTCCTCGGGACGGCGAACCTCGTCCTGCAGGCCGTCGAGCGGTTCGCCCCGCGGGCGGTCGTGCTCTGCCACGGCGCCGAGGCGGCGGCCTACCGCAAGGAGCTCCTGCCGGAGTACCACGCCGACCGCCCCGAGATGCCGGACGACCTCGCGCACCAGTGGGCCGACGCGGAGGCGTTCTTCGGGGCCTTCGCCTGGCCGACGCTCCACGCCGACGACCTGGAGGCCGACGACCTCCTCGGCACTCTCGCGGACCTCGAGGCCGCGGCGGGCGGGGAGGCGGTCCTCTTCACCGGGGACCGCGACATGTTCCAGTGCGTGCGCGACGGCGTCACCGTGCTCTTCCCGGGCAAGAAGGGCGGCCCGGAGGAGATCGACGCCGACGGGGTCCGCGAGCGCTACGGCATCGAGCCCGCGCAGGTCCCCGACTTCATCGCCCTGCGCGGGGACCCGTCCGACGGGATCCCCGGGGCGAAGGGCATCGGGGCGAAGACCGCCGCCGAGCTGCTGCGCCGGCACGAGAGCCTCGACGGGCTCTTCGCGGTCGCGCAGGAGGTCGGCGTCGACAAGGGCGCGGCCCAGGCCGCGGGGCTCACGCCGCGGGTCCTGGCCGCCCTGCGCGACGAGGCCGCCGCGCTGCGCGAGTATCGCGACGTCGCGACGCTGCGCGACGTCGAGGTCGAGCGTCCGCCGGACGCGCCGACCGACCACCGCAGCGCCGCGCTGGCGGCGCGCGAGCGGGGGATGAACCGGCTCGCCGACCGGCTCGAAGGGCTCGCCGGGGACGGCTGACGCCGCGGCCTTCCCCCGCAGGCGCACGGGTGCGCCATCATGTCGGATCGACGTGCTCCGCCGGGCGTCCCACATCCTGCTCGCGGTCGTCGCGCTCATCGTCGTCCCAGCCGGCCTCGCGCATGCGGCCGCAGACGACTCCGGACGCGGCGCGCGCCCGCCCGCGCCGGTCGCCCTCACCGGGGCATGGTCGTTCGCGCCCGATCCCGAGGACCGCGGCCAGGACGCGCGCTGGGCGACCGGCGGCGGTGCCCCGCGGTGGCAGCGGGTCGCCGTGCCCCACGTCTTCGAGCCGCGGCCGGTCGAGGAGAGCTTCGGCGGCACCGTCGGGTGGTACCGGCTGCGCTTCACCGCGCCGGAGACGACCGCGGGGCTCCGGTGGGGCGTCCGATTCGAGCAGGTGCGGCGCGACGCCCGCGTGTGGCTCAACGGGCGGGAGCTCGGCCGCCACGCCGATCCCTACGTCCCCTTCACGCTCCCCGCGGAGGGCCTGCGGGCCGGCCGCGCCAACACGCTCGTCGTCCGCGTCGACAACCGCAAGGGCCGCGAGCCACGCGAGGGCTGGTGGAACTGGGGCGGCATCACGCGCGGGGTGTCCCTCGTCCCCCGCGGCCCGGTGGGCTACGAGGACGCCGCCGTGCTCCCCGCCGTCGACTGCCCGCAGGGCGGCGGCACGTGCGCGGCGCGCGTCGTCGTCGACGGGACGCTCACCCACCGGCGCGGCGACCCCGTGCGGCCGCGCGTCACGCTCACCCTCCGCGCGCCCGACGGGACCGTGACCCGCGCCTCCCGCACCGCCCGGGTCATGCGGGAGGGGGAGCGCAGCCGCGTCCGCTTCACGGTGCCCGTCGAGGGCGACGCGGAGCTGTGGTCGCCCGAGGACCCGCAGCTCTACGACGCGCGGATCGAGACCCGCGTCGGGCGGCGGGTCGTCCAGGTCGACGAGCAGCGCGTCGGCCTCCGCGACGTCGACGTCCGCAACGGGATGCTCCTCCTCAACGGCCGCGCCGTCGACCTCCGGGGGGCCTCGATCCAGGAGGACCTCAAGGGGCGGGGGCCGGTGATGACCGAGGAGGACATCGAGCTCGTCGTCGACGAGCTGAACGAGATCGGCGCGAACGTCACCCGGGCGCACTACCTCCTCGACGACCGGCTCCTCGACCGCTTCGACGAGGAGGGCATCCTCGTGTGGAACCAGGCGCCCGTCTACCACCGCGACGACCTCCTCGAGACGCGCGAGGGCCGCGAGGACGCGCTCGAGACGCTGCGCGGGACGATCCTCGCCGCCCGCAGCCACGCCTCCGTCGTCACGCACTCCGTCGCGAACGAGCTGAGCGCGACCGCCGACGAGGTCCCGGGGACGAAGGCGTTCCTCGCGGATGCGCGGACGCTCGCCGCCGACCTCGATCCGAGCGTCCCGCCGAGCGTCGACACCCTCAGCTACCCGGGCATGCCGCGCCAGGAGGCCTACGCCGCCTACCCGCTCATCGGCATCAACTCGTACTTCGGCTGGTACCGCG
The DNA here is from genome assembly GCF_059438195.1 of Paraconexibacter sp. Lineage (NCBI taxonomy): Bacteria > Bacillati > Actinomycetota > Thermoleophilia > Solirubrobacterales > Paraconexibacteraceae > Paraconexibacter > Paraconexibacter sp. The sequence continues at coordinate 12,451 of NZ_JBLKKY010000020.1, read as the reverse complement.
GCAAGAAGGACAACCCCACCTCGAACCTCGCGGACCTCGAGCCGTACGTCGAGGGGATGCGCGAGAAGTACCCGGCGAGCGCCTTCGTCCTCACCGAGTTCGGCGCCGAGTCGACCTACGAGGGGCCGGCGCACGAGAAGGAGACGTTCGCGTTCCAGGCCGACTACGTGCGGAAGGTCCTCGACATCGTCGACCGCTCCCCGGACCTCGGCGGCGCGATCCACTGGACGCTGCGCGAGTTCGCGGTGAAGCCGGACTGGGACGGCGGCGCCGAGCGCGACGTGCCGCGCGACCCGATCCACAACAAGGCGCTCATCGCCTACGACGGGACGCCGAAGCCCGCCTGGGACGTCGCCCGCTCGGACTTCGCCGCGACGCCCCTCTTCCGCGACCAGGCGCTCTCCGCGGCGCGCGTCGGGTCGGGCGGCGGCGCGCACTTCCTCGCGCTCCTCGTCATCCTCGCGATCGCGGGGCTCATCACCCTCGACGCGTGGCTGCTGCGCGGCATCCTCGCGACGCGACGCGAGCGGGGAGACGCCCGCCCGGCGGCGAGCGACCCGCGAGGCGCAGGATCCAGTCGCCAGGCAGCGTGATGCCTGCGGCCCGCGGTGACCTGCGCGGGCCCTACGGCGTGAACTTCACGGTGATGACGTCACCGTCCTGCATGACGTAGTCGCGGCCCTCGAGGCGCAGCGTGCCCGCCTCGCGGGCGCCCGCGTAGCCGCCGGCCCCGACGAGGGCGTCCCAGGCGACGACCTCGGCGCGGACGAAGCCCTTCTGGATGTCGGTGTGGATCTCGCCCGCGGCGTGCCACGCGGTGAGCCCGCGCTTCAGGTGCCACGACTGCGCGGGCTTGTCCACGCCGACGGTGAAGAACGTGAGGAGGTCGAGGAGGTCGAACGCCCCGCGCACGACGCGCTGGAGGCCCGACTCGGCGATCCCGAGGTCGTCGCGCATCGCGGCGGCGTCCTCGTCGTCGAGGTCGGACAGCTCGGCCTCGATGCGCGAGCTGATCGCGACCGCCTTCGCCTCGCTGCCCGTCGCGTGCTCGGCGACGGCCGCGGGCACCTCGTCCACGCCCTCGTCGACGTTGGCGACGAAGAGGACGGGCTTCGCGGTGAGGAGCTGGACGGTCTGCGCGCGGTCGACCTCGTCGGGCATCGGGACGGTCCGCGCGGGCTTCCCGGCCTGGAGCGCCTCGACGAGCGCCTCGAGCCAGCGCTGCTCGGCGATCGCCGCCTTGTCGCCGCCGCGCGCGGCGCGCACGACGCGCTCGAGGCGCCGCTCGACCTGCTCGAGGTCGGCGAAGACGAGCTCGGTCTCGATCGTCTCGATGTCGGCGGCGGGGTCGACGCGGCCCTCGGGGTGGATGACGTTCTCGTCGCGGTGGCAGCGCACGACGTGGACGATCGCGTCGGTCTCGCGGATGTTCGCGAGGAACTGGTTGCCGAGGCCCTCGCCCTTGTGGGCGCCGGCGACGAGGCCGGCGATGTCGTGGAAGTCGATCGTGTCGCGGACGACCTCGCTCGCCCCGATGACCTCGGCGAGGCGGTCGAGCCGCTCGTCGAACACCGGGACGACGGCGACGTTCGGCTCGATCGTGGTGAACGGGTAGTTCGCCGCCTCGGCCCCGGCCCGCGTGAGCGCGTTGAAGAGGGACGACTTGCCGGCGTTCGGCATGCCGACGATGCCGACGCGCATGCTCACTCCGGCCTCCCTGCCAGCTTGCCGACGAGCGTGCCGAGCGCGGCGCCCGCGAGGACGTCGCTCGGGAAGTGGACGCCGAGGTGGACGCGGGACAGCGCCATCGCCGTCGCGGTCGCGTAGAGCGGACGGGCGGGGAGGAGCGGCCGGAAGGCCGCGGCCGCGCAGAACGACGACGTCGCGTGGGCGCTCGGGAAGGACAGCTGGGTCGGCGTCGCGGCGAGGAGCGGCAGCTCCTCGAAGGCGGGGCGCTTGCGCCCGACGATCCCCTTCACCGCGGTGTTCGCCGCGTAGGCGATGCCGACGACCGCCGTCGCCCGGATCCACCGGCGCCGGCGCGGCCGGTCGACCGCCGCCCCGAGCGCGCCGATGCCGAGCCAGAGCCCCGCGTGCTCGCCGAGCCGCGAGAAGCGGGCGACCGCCGGCGTGAGGTGCGGATGGTGGAGACGCCCGCGCAGGAGGCGGTAGACCGCGACGTCCGCCCGGCCGATCGCACGGCGGACCGGCCGCGGGAACACGGGCTCGAGCCGCGCCGAGACGTGGGCGCGGACGGGATGGAGGGTCGGGCGGCGGACGGCGTGCTCCGTGCGCGTCTAGGCGCCGAGGCCGAAGCCGACGCGCTGCTCGTCCTTCTCGACCCGCACGAAGATGACCTTCGAGAGGTCCACGCGGATGAGGGCGTCCTCGGCGTCGATCTCGAACCACTCCTCGCGCCCGAGGGCGTCCTGGAGGGCCTTGAGGCCGTCCTCGGTGACGCGCACCCCGACGGGCGGGGAGGCGTGGAACCCGATCGAGACCCGCTTCGTCTTCTCGGCCATCAGTGCGCCCCTTTCGCGGGCTGGACGATCTCGGTGAGGACGCCGCCCGAGCTCTTCGGGTGGAGGAAGGCGACCCGAGAGTCGCGGATCCCGACGCGGGGCGTCTCGTCGATGAGACGGACGCCCGCCGCCTTGAGGCTCTCGAGGACCTTCGCGATGTCCTCGACCTGGTAGGCGACGTGGTGGAGGCCAGGGCCGCGGCTCGCGAGGAACTTCCCGACCGGGGTGTCCGGCGAGAGCGGCTCCAGCAGCTCGACGTGGTTCTCGCCGACGTCCAGCAGCACCGCCTCGACGCCCTGCTCCTCGACGCGCTCACGATGGACGAGCTCCATCGCGTAGGTCTCCGCGTAGAGAGGCAGGGTCTCCTCGATGCTGTTGACCGCGACCCCGATGTGATCGATGCGTCCGAACATGCGTCGCGGAGTCTACGAAACGGGGTACTCATGCCCTGTCCATGCGCATCTCCCTCGTCATCAACCCCCGCAGCGGCTCGATCGACGGAGCCGGCCCGATCGTCGAGCGCCTCGGCGCCGACGGGACGGACGTCGCGTCGTTCGCGCCCGGTGAGCACGCCTCGGCGATCCTCGAGCGGCCCGACAGGCTCGTCGTCGCGGGGGGCGACGGGACGATCGGGGCGTGCGCGCTCGCCGCGGCCGAGGCCGGGATCCCGCTCGCGGTGATCCCGGCAGGCACGGCCAACGACTTCGCGCGCGCGCTCGGCATCCCGCTCGACATCGAGGCGGCGATCGCCCTCGCCCGCGACCCGCAGGCCCGCACGACGCCGGTCGAGGTGGCGCTCGCCGGCGACGAGAGGCCGTTCGTCAACGTCGCGAGCGCCGGCCTCGCCGTCCGCGCGGCGCGCGAGGCCGCCGGCCTCAAGGCGCGGCTGGGCCCGGTCGCCTACCTCGTCGGCGCTCTCCGGGCCGGTCTCGGCGCCCGCGCCGTGCCGGTGTCGGTCGTCGCGGACGGCGAGCAGTGGTTCACCGGCGCCGCGTGGCAGGTCGTCGTCTCCGGGACCGGCCGGTTCGGCGGCGGCTCCGCCGTCGGGGAGACCGATCCCGACGACGGCCGGCTCGACATCACGATCGTGCCCGCCGGGCCGCGGCTCGCGCTCGCGCGCCGGGCGTTCGGCCTGCGCCGCGGGACCCTCGGCGAGCAGGAGGACGTCCCGCACCGCCGCGCGCGCGAGGTGCACGTCGACCTCGACGGCGGCGACGGCGGCTTCAACGTCGACGGCGAGCTCGTCGACGACCGGGTGCTCGACTTCGCGGTGAGCCCCGCCCGCGTCGAGGTCGTCGTGCCATGAGCGCGCGGACGCCTCCCCTGCCCCCCGCGCGGTACGCGTGGCCCGCCGCGCTCGCCGCATGGGCGACGGGCTCCTACGTCGCCGGGTCGATCCGCCATCGCCGCGAGGGCCGCAGCGGCTACGTCCTCGACGACCCGATCGACGTCGGCAGCGAGGACTTCCTGCGCGCCTGCGAGGCCCTCACCGGCGCGCCGATCTCGCGCGGCAACGTCCTCGACGTCCTCATCAACGGCGACGAGATCTTCCCCGCCCTCCTCGACACGATCCGCCGCGCCGAGCGCACGCTGTCCTTCCTCTCCTACGTCTACTGGGTCGGTGACATCGCCGACGAGGTGGCGGGGGCGCTCGCCGAGCGCGCGCGGGCGGGCGTCGACGTCTGCGTCCTCCTCGACGCGGTCGGATCGATGCGGATGCGGCGCGACCTCTTCACCGAGATGACGGACGCGGGCGTCCGCATCCACCGATTCCGTCCCGTGAAGCCCTACGCGCTCAAGCGCCTCAACCACCGCTCGCACCGCAAGCTCCTCGTCGCGGACGGCTGCGTGGGGATGACCGGCGGCGTGGGCATCGCGGAGGAGTGGACGGGGGACGCCCACGACCCCGACCACTGGCGCGACACCCACCTCCTCGTCCGCGGCCCGGTCGTCCGCGGCCTCCACGGCGCGTTCGCGGAGAGCTGGCTCGAGGCGACCGGTGAGCTCCTCTGCGGGGAGGACCACCTGCCCGAGCTCGAGCCGCAGGCCGACGGCGGCCCGATGCAGCTCGTCCGCTCCCGGGCGGGGGTCGGCGACACGAACGCCGAGGCCCTCATGTACCTGGCGATCGCGAGCGCCCGCGAGACGATCGACCTCGAGAGCGCGTACTTCGCCCCCCGTCCGGCGTTCGTCCACGCGCTCTGCGAGGCGGCGCAGCGCGGCGTGCGGGTCCGGGTCGTCGTCCCCGGCGAGCACGCCGACAAGCAGCTCGTGCGACTCGCGGGCCGTGCCGTCTACTCCGACCTCGTCGAGTGCGGCGTCGAGGTGAGCGAGTACGACGCGACGATGCTCCACGCCAAGGCGCTCATCGTGGACGGCACGTGGGCGACCGTCGGCTCGGTGAACTTCGACAACCGCAGCTTCGAGCGCAACGACGAGGCGACGCTCTGCGTCCAGTCGCCGGAGGTCGCGCGCGAGCTGACCGAGCGGTTCGAGGACGACATCGCCCGCAGCACGCCGATCGAGCCTCGCCGCTGGTCGCGCCGCAGCCCGGCCGCGCGCGCCGCCGAGGCGGCGACGCGGCTGCTGCGCCGGGAGCTGTAGCCGCGCACCGGCCGGTGAGTGTCCTTCCACCCACCTCCAGGGTGGGTGGATCGACATTCACGCGGTCAGGTCGTGATGTCGGTCGGCGTCGCCGCCGCGATCCGCAGTCCCCCGCGGCCCGGCTTGCGCTCGATCCGCGGGACGCCGGCCATGATCTTGTCGATCGCGGCGCGGTCGAGCGTCTCGTGCTCGAGGAGGGCGTGGGCGAACTGGTCGAGCTTGTGGCGGTGGGCCTCGATGATCGCCTTCGCCGCGCGCTCGCCCTCGAAGGCGAGGGCCTGCTGCTCCTCGTCGCGGATGCGGCGCGTGATGTCGCTGACGACGTTCGCGTCGGTGACCGCGCGGGTGGGTGTCGAGGACGTCCCCATGCCGTACTCGTGGACCATCGCGTGCGTCACCTCGGCGACGCGGTGCAGGTCGTTCGCCGCGCCGGTCGTCACGGCGCCGAAGACGACCTCCTCGGCGACGCGGCCGCCGAGGAGCACGGTGATCTGGTCGATGAGCTCCTCGCGGGTCTTGAGGTAGCTGTCCTCGTCCGGCAGGTTCATGACGTAGCCGAGCGCCTGGCCGCGCGGGACGATCGAGATCTTGTGGACGCGGTCCGCCGTCGTGAGCAGCTCTCGGCAGAGCGCGTGACCCGCTTCGTGGTAGGCGACGACGCGCCGCTCGTGGTCGCCGAGCGTCGTCGAGGTCTGGACGCCGGCGACGACGCGCTCGAGCGCGCCGTCGAAGTCCGCGGCGCTCAGCTGGCGGTCGCCGCGCCGGGCGCAGAAGATCGCCGCCTCGTTGCAGAGGTTCGCGAGGTCGGCTCCGGTGAGCCCGCTCGTCTGCTGGGCGACGACGTGGAGGTCGACGTCGGGACCGAGCGGCTTGTTGCGCGTGTGGACCTCGAGGATGCGCTCGCGCCCGGAGACGTCGGGCGGCGAGACGAAGACCTGGCGGTCGAAGCGACCCGGACGCAGGAGCGCCTCGTCGAGCTTCTCGAGGAGGTTCGACGCCGCCATGACGACGAGGTCCCCGGTCGACTCGAAGCCGTCCATCTCGACGAGGAGCTGGTTGAGCGTCTGCTCGCGCTCGGAGTTCTGGTCCGAGCCGCGCTTCGCGCCGACCGCGTCGATCTCGTCGATGAAGAGGATCGCCGGGGCGTTCTTGCGCGCCTCGGAGAAGAGCCGCCGGATCCGCGCCGCGCCGAGGCCGGCGAACATCTCGACGAACGACGACGCCGACTGGGCGAAGAACTGGGCGCCGGACTCGTGGGCGACCGCCTTGGCGAGCAGCGTCTTGCCGGTGCCCGGCGGGCCGTGGAGCAGGACGCCCTTGGGGACCTTCGCGCCGACCTCGCGGAAGCGCTTGGAGTCGCGGAGGAAGTCGACGACCTCGCGCAGCTCGGCCTTCGCCTCGTCGACGCCGGCGATCTCGTCCCAGCCGACCTCGAGCTTCGACTGCGGCTTGATCTGCTGCGGCTTCGTCCGCGGCATCATCTTCATCGTCCGCCAGAGGACGTAGGCGATGACCGCCATGAAGACGAGCCCGGCGACCCCGCCCCAGGCGTTCGCGAAGTCCTGGATCTGCTGCCCGAACCCGCCGTCGTCCTGGACCGGCTGCAGGCGAACGCCACGCAGTCCGGAGACGAACTGCGTGAGCGACTCGGTCAGCTTGAGCTTCGCGTCGAGGAGCTGGGCGGCGTCGGGGTCCACTCCATCGGGCTATCGGCTGCCCGGCGGAGTTTCATGAGTCCTCGACCGGACGATTCAGCTGGTCGCGGACGCGACGCCCTCCGCGCGGAGGATCTCGTCGAGCGCCGCACGGCCGACCTCGAGCTGCTCCTCGGTCGGCTCGCGGGTCCCGATGACCCGCTGCAGCTCGTGGCCGGGCTTGCGCAGCGCGCGGGCGGCCGCGGTGCCGGCGTGGCGCTCGGACCACACGAACACCTCGACGGCGACGCCGAGAGAGGCGACCGAGAGCGCGGCGCTCTGCAGGCGCGTCGGGCGGTCGACGGCCGCGCGCAGGAGCGCCCCGCCCGCGACGTTCGCGGTGAGGAGCGGCGCCATGAGGTGCGAGCCGCAGCGGTCGTGCTCCTTCGCGGCGTCGGCGGCGTCCGGCTCGTCCTGCTCGTACGCGGCGATCGACTTGTGCTCGACCCCGTGGTAGGCGGCGAGGTCCCCGCGGCTGAGGGCGAGGATCGACGGCGCGAGCGAGAGGCCGGCGACGAGCGCCTCCCCGCCCGCACCGGGCAGGCGCTTGCGCAGCGCCGCCGCCGCGACGGCCGTCCCGCCCATCGCGGCGAGGATCGTCGGGTCCTGGAAGGGGAGCTTCGTCTCGGGGAGCGCGCGCTTCACGAGCGGGATGACGAGCATCGCCTCGCCGAGCCGGACGACGCCGCGCGCGCCGGGGACCGACTCGATCGGGCCGCGCAGGCGCGGCTTGCGGCCGCTCGCGACGCCGATCGTCCCGTCGCGGCGGCGGATCGCGGCCGCCCACTGCGTGGGCCCGTGGACGAGGAGGCCGTTGCGCAGGGCCATCCCGCCGAGGCGGAGCTTCTCGTTCTCGCTCATCCGAGGCGCTCCTGGACGATCTCGGCGTAGCAGCGGGCGGCGGCCCCGAGGTCGCGGACGTCGATCCGCTCGTCGGCGGAGTGGATGAGCGGGGCGGTCTCGTAGAGCGTCATGTGCGTGTGGGGGAAGAAGCCGTAGGCGACGCACTCGGGGAAGGCGTCGCGGAACGTCCGGGAGTCGGTGAAGCCCGGCAGGATCGTCGGGACGACGCTCGCGTCGGGGTCCTCGCGCTCGACCCAGCCGCGGATCGCGTCCATGAGCGGCGAGGCGACCGGTGAGCTGTTGCCGACGACCTCCTCGGTGAACTCGATGCGGTAGCCCTCGCCGCCGAGGACCTCGTGGATGCGGCGCTCGGCGTCGGCCTTGCCGAGCCCGGGCGGGGTGCGGCAGTCGACCTTCAGCTCCGCGCGCGACGGGAGGACGTTGATCTTCTCGCTCGCCTGGATGCGCGTCGGGGCGAGGGTGACGCCGAGCATCGGCTCGACGAGCATGCCGAGGATCGGGTCCTTCTCGGCGAGCGCGGAGTACGCGGCGCCGACGTCGCCGCCGGGCGCGAGGAGCCCGAGGCCCTCGAGCATCGCGACCGGTCCCTCGGTCGGGTCGAAGCCCGGCTGGGAGTCGGCCATGCGCTGCAGGAGCGGCGCCATCTTGAGGAGGGCGTTGTCGCCGATGCGCGGGATCGAGGCGTGCCCGGCGACGCCGTCGGTGATGACCTTGAAGCGGAAGACGCCCTTCTCGGCGACGCAGACGCCGTAGACGCGGCCGCCGTCGTAGGGGATGACCGCGCCGCCGCCCTCGTTGAGCAGCTCGTCGCAGCGCACGAGGTCCGGGTGGTTCTCGCAGGTCCAGATCGCGCCCTCGCCGCCGCCGGTCTCCTCGTCGACGACGACGACGACGAGGAGGTCGCCGCGGGCGGGTCGCCAGCCGCTCCGCGCGAGCGCGATCGCCGCCGCGACCTCGGCCGCGGTCTGCGACTTCATGTCGAGCGCGCCGCGACCCCAGAGGTAGCCGTCGTCGTCGACGTCGCCCGACCAGGGGTCCCGCTGCCAGGCGGATGGGTCGGCGAGGACGGTGTCGACGTGCGAGAGGAGGCAGAGCGTCGGCCCGTCCTCCTTGCCGCGCAGGCGGGCGACGAGGTTCGGGCGCGGCTCGGTGCGCCCGACGAGCGTCACCTCGAAGCCGACGTCCTCGAGGCGACCGGCGAGGTGCTCCTGCGCGGCGCGCTCGTTGCCGGGCGGGTTGACGGTGTCGAAGCGGACGAGCGACTGGAGAAGCCGCGTCGCGTCGGCCTGCAGCGAGGCGGCGTCGAAGGCGACGGGGGGATGGGGCATCGATCCGATGCTACCCAGGCGGCTTCCTCGCGATGGCGCCTTCTCGACGTTCACCCGAGGGCGACGACCTCGGGTGGGGGCTGTGGGAGGATCGCCGCCCGTGTCCGCCGCCCCCTCCCCGGTCGCCGCGCCGGCCGACGTCCCGCTCCCGACGGTGCTCCGGGAGTGGGGTCGGCTCGGCGTCGTCGGGTTCGGCGGGCCGCCCGCGCACGTCGCGCTCCTGCGGGAGCTGTGCGTCGAGCGTCGCGGCTGGCTCGACGAGCGGACGTTCACCGATGCGAACGCGGCCTGCGGCCTCCTCCCCGGGCCCGCGTCGACGCAGCTCGCGATCTTCTGCGCGCAGCGGGCCGCCGGGACGGCGGGGGCGGTCGTCGGCGGGCTCGCGTTCATCCTGCCCGGGCTCGCGCTCCTCATCGCTCTCGCGGCGATCTCGCTGCAGGACGCGCCGCCGGACGTCGTCCGCGGGCTCGCGGCGGGGGCGGGGGCGGCGGTCGTCGCGGTCGTCGTCCACGCCGGCTGGCGGCTCGCGCGCGCCTCGCTGCTCGGCCTCGAGCGCGCCGCGCTCGCACGAGGGCTCGTCTACGTCGCCATCGGCGCGGCGGCGACGATCGCCGTCGGCGCGTTCGTCGTCCTCGCGCTCCTCGCCTGCGGGGTCTTCGAGGTCGCGCGCCGCTCGCTCGGTCCCCGCGGCGGGGCGCCGGTCGTCGCGATCCCGGGCCTCGCGGCGCTGCTCGGGACGACGACGGGCGCCGGGGCGCTCCCCGGCCTCGCGTGGACGGCGTTCAAGGTCGGCGCCCTCTCCTACGGCGGCGGCTTCGTCATCGTCCCGCTCATGCAGGCCGACGCGGTCGACGTGCACGGCTGGCTCACCGAGAGCGAGTTCACCACCGCCGTCGCGCTCGGGCAGATCACGCCCGGCCCGGTCGTCCAGACCGTCGCCGCCGTCGGGTACGCCGCGGCCGGCGTCGGCGGGGCGCTCCTCGCCGCGCTCATCGCCTTCGCCCCCTCGTTCCTCGTCATCGGCCTCGGCGGCGCGCGGTTCACGCGCCTACGTGAGAGCGTCCGCGCCCGCGCGTTCCTCGACGGCGCGGGACCGGCGGCGATCGGCGCGATCCTCGGCGCCGCGGTCCCGCTCGCGGCTGCGATCGACGAGCCGTGGCAGGCCGTCGTCGCCGTCGCCGCGGGCGCGCTCCTGCTCACCGCCCGCCTCGGCGTCGTCGCGGTCCTCCTGCTCGCCGCGGCGGCGGGTGCGGTCGTCGGCGTCGCGGGCGGCCCGCTGCCACCGCTGTGACGCATCCCTCCTGACGAAACTCACGCTGAGCGTGAGTTTCGTCAGGAGGGATGGGCGTCCGGGCCGGTGGGAGCCCTCAGCCGGACGCATCGACGAGCCGCACGACGTCCGCGATCACGTCGAAGTCCGCGTCGCAGGCCGCCAGCGCAGCGTCGTGGACGTTGGCGGTCGCGGCGATCAGCAGGTCGAGCGCACGGCGACGCGGGCTCGCGCCGCGCTCGTCGCAGAGCGCGGCGAGCCGCGCGTGCTCCCGGGCGACCGCGGCGTCGACGGGCAGGGGCTCGAAACGGGCCTCGATGGCGGCGAGGCGCTGCAGGCGGCTCGCGCGCGAGGCGTCGTCTCTGACGCGCAAGACGCCCAAGTGCAGCTCGGCGAGGCTCACGCTGCTGATCGCGTAGGCGTCCGCCCGCGGATAGGCCCCACCGACGAGCACCGAGGTGTCGAGGAGGACGTTCACCCCTCGAAGGGGTCGGCGAGGTGCCCACCGGCACCGCGGATGTCCTCGAGCGCCGACGGGTCCTCCGGCGTGCGGAAGACCTCGGCGACGTCCTCGGCGGACACCCACGCCCGGCGCCGCATGGGACCGAGCTCGGCGACCGGCCGCCCGGACACCGTGATCGTGAGCCGCTCGCCGGCCTCGGCGCGCCGCAGCGCCGCACCGACGTTGTTGCGGAGCTCCTTCTGCGGGATCACGCCCACCGAGCGGAGGTAGCAGAACTGCTACCCACTCGTACAACCGCGCCGCCGGCGCCTCGAACGAGTGTCCCGCGTCAAGGAATCCGCGCATTCTGGCGTGTTGAAGGTGGTGTGATCCGGGCCTGGTGAGACGCGTCATCTGGGTCGGCGAGGTAGGCCTCGATCGGTCGGGCGCCGTGGAGCGTCTCGTGCGGGCGGACGTGGTTGTAGAGCTGTCGGAACGCTTCGACCATGCGGGTCATCTCGGTGCCGTCGGCGGGGAGCTGCCGCCAGAGGTGCTCGATCTTGATCGCGCCGTGGTAGCGCTCGATGACGCCGTTGGTCTGCGGGCTCTTGCGGCGGGTGCGGACGTGCGTGAGCTCGGGGCGGGATGCGATGTAGCGCTCGAACCCGGTGCTCTTGAAGCACGGTCCGTTGTCGGAGACGACGATGACCGGCGTGATCTCCCCGGTCTGCGGACAGGTGACGTCATCGAGCAGCGAGTGGCCGAGGAGATCGTGAACTTGGGCGCGGGCGTCCTCGATCGAGCTGATCGCATCGCGGGTGTTCTGGGTCGGGGTGACCGGGCCGGCGAGCACGAGCTTGGTCGCGTAGTCGATGACGTCCCCGGACCGCCAGGTGCCGCCGCCGCTCGTTTCGAGTTCGAAGAAGTCGGTCTGCCAGACTCGGTTGCGCCGCGTCGGGATCGTCACGAACGCCTCCCGCCTGGCGGTCGCGAGATCGCGGCGCTCGCGGGCGTAGTCGACCGGCAGCACGAGCCCCGCGTCGCGCAGGACGCGCAGGCAGGTCGCGTCGGCGACCTCGAGGCCGTCGTGGCGGCACAGCCACGCGATCTTGCGATGCCCCCACTGCGGGAACGCCAGGGCCATCGCGACGACCTGCTCGCCAATGCGGTCGCGCGCGGGGCGCGGCCACGGACCACGGACCGCCGACCGGCCGGCATGGTGACGGGCGCGGCGGTCGTAGTAGGTGCGACGGCCCAGGCCGACGATCTCGCAGAACCGCTCGACGGTCAGGCCATGCTCGACCCGCAGCTGCTCGAGCTCAGCGAAACCCCATCCCCGACGCACCGCCGCGCTTCAAGGCGCGCAGCTCGACGTGCGCCTCCCCCAGCGCGCGGGTGAGGTCGTCGAGCTCGGCTTCGAGCTGCGCCTCGCGGCCAGTCGGCTTGCCATGACGGCCTCCCTGCTCAAGACCGTCGCGGCCGCCGTGCAGGAACTGCTCCTTCCACTTCCCGATCGACGTCTCAGAGATCCCATGGCGACGAGCCGCTTCGGCGATCGACGCCTCCCCAGACAGGACCGACAGCACGATCTTCAGCTTCGTCTCCACGGGGTGCACAGGCGGGCGGGCCACGGGCTTCTCCTTCACGGGTGTCGGGGCGCGGGGCCCGGCGAGAAGCCGCGCGCGGTGGTGATCACACAGCCGACTCGGTCGCCCTACGGGCTCCCT